>JACZRM010000317.1 GCA_022576105.1 Chloroflexota bacterium
TTTTTATCGTGGTTTCTATCGTTGCTGCGGCAAATGATTCCCGCCAATAGGGGCGCGCAGTCGTGGGCCCCTACGCCAAAGGGAATATATTGGGGAAAACTTGACCGCTGAAGCTGAAATTCGTCGTCGCATTCAGCAGCAAGGCGCCATCACCTTTGCCGAGTTCATGGAGCTGGCCCTCTACTGGCCCGATGGTGGTTACTACACTAGCGCCCAGCCCTTTGGCGCTTCCGGCGATTACTACACCAGCCCCATGGCCCACCCGGCCTTCGGCGCTCTGCTGGCGGTACAGCTATTTCAGATGTGGCAGATCATGGGGTGTCCAAAACCCTTCTATGTGGTTGAGATGGGCGCCGGCGACGGTCTGCTGTGTCGGGATATTGTTGCTTACAGCGTCAACTTGCCGGAAGATTTTAGTGAATGTCTAAGTTACGTTTGCCTGGACCGCTGGGCCGGTTCCGGTGAGCATGCCAAGCTGGCTGGAGCGTCTCAGGTTGCCACCGCCGGACTGCCTTTGCGGGGCGTCACCGGCTGCTTCATCTCCAACGAATTTCTGGACGCCTTCCCGGTGCATCAGGTGAAACTGGACCAGGGGCGACTCCGGGAGGTGTACATATCATTTGACCGCGATGGGGAAACCTTGGTGGAGACCCTGAGGGAACCATCAACACCGGCGTTGGCCCAGCGGCTGAACGACTTGGGCGTTGAGCTGGCCGAAGGTCAGACCGCCGAAATCAATTTGGGATTGGACCGCTGGGCGCAAGAAGTCGCGGCGGCTCTGGACTCCGGTTTTGTGCTGACCATCGACTACGGACACCCGGCGATAGAACTTTACTCGCCGAAAATCCGGCCTCGAGGTACCCTGACCACCTACTACCGCCACACCCAGATCGATGCTCCCTTTCGCCACGTCGGAGCGCAGGATATAACGGCTAAAGTGGACTTCACTTCGGTGGTTGAAGCTGGGCGTTCCGCAGGACTGCTGCCCGTGGGACTCACCGCTCAGGGAGAATTTCTCAATAACCTGGGATTTGGCCGGTTTAGGGAGAAATTGCGGTCGCTGGCATTGTCCCCCGAAAATCTGCGGGCCAACCGGGCCATGATGGACCTGGTAAATTCCGCCGGTCTGGGCGATTTCAAGGTGTTGGTACAGTGCAAAAATGTGAACCGCTCCATGCTATGGGGGCTGGAGCCTTCGTCCGGTCCAGCGACGTTGATCGACCAATTGCCGTTCCCGTTGCTGACACGCCAGCACATAGACCTGGTCGAGGGACGGTACCCGCAAGGAGAATACCAGGTCGCGCTTCAGGAGCTTTGGCCTTGGGACGATGCAGCTCCGTAGGGGGAATCCCCCCAGCACCGTTGAGACGGAACGGTTGAAGTCCCCCCAAGGGGTACCGCCAATTTGTTGCTGATTGATCTTACGCCGGGGCCGGGTCATTGTTGGGCGCATCAGGCTCAGGCTCATTCTCCGGGGCCGGGCGGTCATCCTCCCGCGCAGCAACGATGGGGTTGGATACTGTTCCCACAATCTTTGGCTCGCACCTAACCGCCGTGGTCAAGAATCCGCTGTGGGCCACCATGCGGTGCACCGGACGAACGCTCCGCTCGGTTACGTGCCAGGGCCGCAGCAGCGTCTCCACCATTTCAATCATCTGAAACCGTCCGTCCTCGCGCAGTTGGTTCACCAGATGATGCACCTGCAATATGGTGGGCAGAAAGCTGAGCAAGATTCCCCCCATCACCAGGGCATCCGCTACGTGGGGGACCGCCTGCCAGGGTTCTGGCACGTCCAGTACCACCCGGTCAACGTCTTGCAGCGGAATGCTTTCGTAGATGTCGCCGATGCCGACAATCAGGTTGGAAATGTCGGGCACCACCTTTTGAATGTTTTTCAGTGCGCCGGCTACCACGGGCTCGTTAATCTCGTAGGAGTATACCCTTCCGGCAGAGCCGACGGCCCGCAGCAGTGCCGTGGTCAACGAACCGGAGCCCAGCCCAGCTTCCACCACGGTGGCCCCAGGAAAGATGTCAGCCAGCGTTATGATATTCCCCAGGTCCTTGGGGTAAATAATTTGGGGTCCCCGGGGCATTTTCAACACGTACTCGGCCAGGGTCGGCCGCACCGCCAGGAAAGTATGTCCCCGGTCGGTACGGAACCAGCCTCCCACCTTGCTTTCGATCAACTGGTCGTGGCCTAGCTGGCCCAGGTGGCTGTGAAATATTTGGCCGGAGGACAATGTTACCAGATAACTCCGGTTCTTCCGGTCCAGCAACAGGGCCATGTCGCCATCCCCAAAGCGGTTTTTGTCCCGGGTTGGTTGCTCCGTTGAGCCTTTAGTCCCGGCGGGTTTAGTGCCGGAGGGTTTAGATGTTGAAGGTTCAGTCATTGAAGGTTCAGTCATAGACGGTTTAGTCCGGCGCCGAT
>JACZRM010000049.1 GCA_022576105.1 Chloroflexota bacterium
AGGTGGTTTATTCTTATCTGAGCCGTCTATGTGTCAACGCCACGATTGAGAGCGTTGGCAAAATGGAAGTACTCTACACAGCCATATTAATCGTGTCCGCCTTTTGCCATACCTGTAATCCTGTGTCTCATTTCAATGATAAGCTTCGATGTGTCCAGTGAGAAGGGACATACATCGGTACAGCGTCCGCACCTGAGACAGGTATAAGCAACGGCAGATGCCAGGGGAAAGCCATCGGCTATATAGGCGCTCAGAACGCTGCCCACACCACCAAAGTAGGCAGTACCACCAAAATGCCCGGCGCTCATCTGGAAAATCGGACACTCAAATAGACAGCTCCCGCACTTTACGCAGTAAAGCGCTTCTTTCAGAACGGGGTCTTTAGCCAGAGTGCTCCGCCCGTTATCTAAAAAGATAACGTGTACCTCCAACGGTCCACTTGCCCCTCTAACCATGGTATATTCAATATCGGCGCTGGCGCTGGGGCCCAGGACCGCGCAGCACCGGAGCAACGTGACCTTGATGTCCGGGTGGCGCTCGGCAAAAGATTCCAAGATTTGATCCGAGAGAAATTTGTCGTAGCCTGAGGGAAAATCCGGCATGGGCCGCAGTGGCGCTCTTTCGGTGAGGGGAACGGCGTTATCCCGGCGGGCGCCGTAAACAGTATGAGAGCTCAAGTAGATAACGTGCTGGACTCCCGCCCGGGCGCAGGAGTCCAGCACCATGTGCATGGTTCTCAAATTGGTTTCGCGTATCTCACGCACTTCCCGGCGATTTCGCCCACGATTAGGAACGAAGGCCAGGTGAACCAGGGTGGTAACCCGCCTTTGGCGCAAAGGTCCATCAAACAGCCGCCCCACGTCCTGGCGGTACACCGCCACATTGTGCACCGGCATTGGCGGAGGCTTGATGTCGATGGCGACCAAACGCTCCAGGTTCTCTTCCTCAAGCTCACGCAACAATCGAGCGCCGATGTACCCGGACGCCCCGGTGACCGCCACTATTTTGGAGCTTTCAACCATTCAGCGACTATACTGCTCAATGCGAATGCGGCTCAATGACTATACCGCTTTCCGGTCGATTATAGCGCCAGCGGCAGTGTAGCCGCTGCGTACTGCGCCTTCCATAGTTGACGGCCAACCGGTATCGGTCCATTCTCCGGCCAGGAACAGGTTGTTGAGGGGAGTACGGCACCCTGGCCGCAAATCGCCGGCTCCGGGCAGACACCGGAAAGTGGCGTGCCGCTGTTTTACCACCACCGACCGCATAACCTTGGCCTCTCTAGCCTGAGGAAATACTTCCGCCATTTCGGCAATGAAAATTTTGGCTAGTGACTCTCGCGGCTGGTCAATGTAGTCCCAGGCAGCACTGATGGATATGCAGACGTGCTGGCCGGAAATATCCGCTTCGGCTCCGCGGCCCTCGGCCAGAATGCCGGTCTGGTTGAAGACCCACTGCAAGGGGCTGTCCACTAACGCGCAGAAGTGGCCGTCCAGGACCGGCCGGTCGTACCACAGATGCACGTTAACGATGGGAGAGGTTGCCAAGCCCCGCAGATTCCCAAATAGGGAATGGTCATTTACCACGTTCTCTGGCAAGACCTTCAGCAAAGCATCTGAGGGCAGCGCGCTCAGGTAGACGTCGCCATTAACCCGCTCTCCGCTGCCCAAGTCCAACCCCCGGATTTCGTCGCCGCTCACCGGCAGCTTGGTGACCGGCGATCCCAGCATCAATTTACAACCCTGTTGAGTCAGGTACTCCCTGGCCGGGTCGCCGATGGCCGCTTGCAAATCATCGCCCGCATAACCGATGTCGGAACTATGATAGCCCCCCAACATGCCTTCCTGGACTATCATCAATCCCATAGCGGCGCTGACATCCCGGACATCGTCGTTTAGCGTCGGCTTGACCAGCAGGTTCCACACATTCTGAACGGCCCGTTCTGATTGTCCCTGCCCTTTCAGCCAGTCGTAAAAGGTGATGCGCTCGTAATGGGGGTCCTGGCGATTGACAAACTTGGCCCGGAACAGGGCCAGAATCACCCGAATCTTGTCGCCAAATGTCAGGTGGGGAAAGGTCAAAAAGGAACCCAGTAGATGAAACGGCGAGGGCAGCAATCCCGCTTTGAGCAGACCCGTCTTGCCCTGCCGGTCCAGCACCGTGATGCGGAGCTTGGGCTGAATATACCAATGATCCTCCAGCCCCAGCCGCTTCAGGAAGCTACGGAACTCGGTGCAACAGCCCGCAATTACGTGCTGGCCGTTGTCAACTTGCTCCCCGGTCTGGCGATCGGTAAAGGAAAAGGCGCGCCCACCCAGGAAACCTCTGGCTTCCACCAGCGTCACCGGATAGTCCCGCCCCAACAGAGCCGCCGCGGCGGAGATGCCGGAAATGCCGCCACCCAGGATAATTACGTGAGGTTTTGATGCCATCGAGGCAGCATACTGGTCAACCAGGTCTGAGCCGTAACCCTAACTTTTTCGGCGGTGCTCAGGCTAACGCGGTGGTGCAGGACATCGTATTCCACATCTTCGATCCCATCCAGCACCCGGCTGTAGAGTTGACCCAGCACCGCGGGGCAAGCCCGGGAGCGGTGGGATAAATAGGGCAGCAACTGAAATCCGCTGTCAAAATATCCCCGGGCCCGTTGCGCCTGGAAGCGCATCAATTCGATAAAGGGCTCATTCACCACGCCAGCCAGCAGTTCGGCCTCGGAATAGCCGAACCTGGCCAGTTCGTCCTGGGGAAGGTAGACCCGGTCAATTTCCAGGTCTTCCTTGACATCCCTGGCGATGTTGGTTAACTGCATTGCCAGGCCCAGATCAACCGCATGATCCTTGGCTCTGGGGGCGCTGAATCCGAAGATGTGGATGCAGATCAAGCCCACTGCCGATGCGACTTGATAGCAATATTGGCGAAGCTCCTCAAAGCTCTGGTACCGATTCTTGACCAGGTCTGACTCGACTCCCGAGATCACTTCTTGAAAATATTCCTGGGGAATGTCGTACTTTTCCGCGACATCGGCCAGACCCAGAAAGACCAGATCATCGGCATGTCCGTGATAACATTGGTCCAGCTTGGTTCTTAAATCCGACAGCATGATCAGCTTCTGGTCCACCGAGCGTTCGGCATCCACCGAATCATCGCAATAACGGCAGAAAGTGTAGGCCACATAGATGGCTCGACGCTGAGCATGGGGCAGGGTCAAAAAGGCGTAGTAGAAGTTCTTGGCCTCCCGTCGGGTGATCCGGCGGCACTCTTCGTAGGCCTGCTCCAGGTCGGTCATTGCCGGGCCCCGGAGTGAGAAGACCCGGGAAGTCCCAACCCTAGCCCCATTTTCCAGGATAACCAGGTGCTCAGGAACAGGCCCCCTTTGCGCAGCCGTGACAATGACGGTCGAGCAGTCAGCACCATATAGTCCTGTGCCCGGATGGCATCCAGCACCGCCACGCCGCCCCGAGTAAACAAAGCCACGTCCAGCCGGCAGGTCCCTTCCAACATCGGCGCCAGCGCCGCTCCCCGCCGAAATAGCTCCATGGCCCGGTCAACTTCAAAGGCCATCAACTGGCGGAAGGAATCGTTCTCAATCCCCTGGGCCAGGTCTGACTGGGAATAGCCGTACCGCGCCATATCCTCCAGCGGTAGATAGATCCGGCCCTTTTGGTAATCGCGGGCCAGGTCCTGCCAGAAGTTGGTCAATTGCAGGGCGGTGCAGGTAGCGTCGGACAGAGTTTGCCTTTCCTGGTCCTGGTAACCGAACAAGTAGAGGAACAGGTGGCCCACCGGATTGGCCGAATGGTCGCAGTAGTGCAGCAAATCGTCATAGGTCGGCTGACGCTGGTTGCGCTGGTCCATGCGGTTGGCTTCAATCAGCTTCAAGAAGGGCTGGCGGGGAATCTCAAATGCTTGGATGGTTTCCTGTAGAGCAATCATCACCGGCTGGGTGGGAGTCCCAGAGTAACAGGCCTCCAGCTCCGCCTGCCACCAATCCAGCAGGTTCAGCCGGTATTCCCCCTGGCCCAGGCTGCCTCCGGCGCTGGCTTTCGGTGGCAAATCAGCTACAGGCGAAGCGGCCGCCTCATCCCCCAGGTCATCGACGGTACGGCAGTAAGCGTACACAGCATGTAGGTGACGGCGCTTCTCCTTGGGCAGCAACCAGGAACCGACGGTAAAGTTCTCATAGTGGGTCCGGGCCAGCCGTTCACAGTAGCGGTAGGCCGCATCAAGGGTCAGGGGCGTTTCCTGCACCGTCATTTCCGGCGTCCTAAACGGCTGGGTCATCGGCAAGGTCTATTCCCCGACGATTTGCACCATTACTTCTCGGGAGCGGGCATGGTCCAGCTCAATGAAAAATATGCTTTGATAGGGGCCAAATTGCATCGAACCCTCGATCAGAGGGATGGTCTCGCTGCTGCCCAGCATCAAATGCTGCAGGTGAGCGTGGCCATTGGGGGACTCATCCGCAGTCATGTTGACGGTGCGGATTTCAAAGTTATTGTGATCATATTCACCGTGACGCGGACATATCTTCTCCAGAAACTTGCCCATGTCATCGAGCAGCAGGGGTTCATTTTCGTTGATTTTTATGGCGGCGGTGGTGTGCTTGGAATAGACCACCACAAAACCATTGTTGACCTTGGACTTGCTGACACACTGACACACCCAATCGGTGATATCAATGAATTCCGGCGCTCGGTTGGTACTTAGCTGGAGACTAAAGGCCTTGCTCTTCATTTCCCCCTCCCCCTCCCATGAGGATTGCCGAACCCGGTACCCGGTCAGCAGTCTCTTGCTCATTAAATTGAACTTCAAATTGAACTTCGTTGGCGGTTATTTTACGATACCGGCCCAGGGCCAGCAACGGCCAATAATTTCGGTACAGATGGTAGTTAAGCATAAATCCGGCGGGCATATCCAATCCCTGGAAACCTCTTTGGCCCGTTTTTGGCAGATTTTGAATTCGCTCACCCACTCGGTATCCGGGGAAACCAGTGCCGGTGAAGTAGGGTTCATCCCAAGTGCCGTCTTCCCGCTGAGTTACAATCAAGTATTTGACCCCCTTGACCACTGCCGGATGGCTGACCTCTCCGGCGGCCAGCAGCGCCAGCAGCGCCCATGACGTTTGAGACGCGGTGCTGGGCCCCACCCCATGCAGGCTGGGATCGACGTAAGAACCGCAGCTCTCACCCCAACCCCCATCCTGGTTCTGATGGTCTAACAACCAGCCAACGGCCCGGTGTATGTAGGGCTGCTCCATATCTTCACCGATGGCCGCCAGAGCCGGCAGCACCGACCCGATGCCGTAGATGTAGTTTACTCCCCAGCGCCCGAACCATGACCCGTTGTGTTCTTGCTCTCTTCTGAGAAATTCATACCCTTTTTGGAGCGGCGGATAGTCCCGACTATAACCCAACCTACCCAGCATCTCCAGCACATGGGCGGTAACATCGGAACTGGGCGGGTCCAGGGTTTCACCAAAATCGGAGAAGGGCAACTGGGCCATATATTTTCGGTTGTTGTCTTTGTCGAAAGCGGCCCAGCCACCTACCTTGCTCTGCAGCGCCATCATCCAGTCTACGCCTCGACGCACCGCCTCAGCCTTCTTGGGTTGGTCTGATTCACCCAAATCGGCCAGCATCAGCGACATAACCACGATACACGCATCGTCAATGTCCGGATAAAGGTCATTGTGAAACTCAAAGGCCCACCCGCCAGGCGCCACGTCCCGGGTGCGGACCTGCCAATCGCCTCCGGCCAGTATCTGCCGGTCCAGCAGCCAGAGCCCAGATTTTTGCACCATGGGGTCGTCCGGTGCAACGCCCGATTCCAACAGCGCCAATTGGGCCAGGCAAGTGTCCCATACCGGAGAGATACAGCCCTGAATGGTCATGGTGTCTTCGTCTTCAATGGCAAAGCCCTCAATACCGGCCAGACCCCGCTCAATGACTGGATGGTCATTAGCATAGCCCAGGTGGTGCAACGCAATCAGAGAGTAGACCCAGGGGGGCTGTATGCCACCCCAGGAACCGTCGTCCCCCTGATGCGACAGTACCCATTCTTCAACTTTGCGCTCCGCGGTATTGCGCAGGGGTTGGATCGGGAATCTCCGGTACAATCCGATCAACTGATCGACATGGTATAACAAGGAGGCCAGACTCAGGCTTGAACCCGGTCTGGGCAACGAGTAATCGGTTTCCGCGCGGGGGTGCAGGTAAATTTCGTCGATGTTGGCCCACTCCGGCGCCTGGCGGGTAGGGTGGTCGGTCAACACCACCATCAGCGGCACTATGGTGGGCCGGGCCCAGCTGGAGAATTCGTAAATGTTAAAGGGTATCCAGGAAGGCAGCAGCATCACTTCGGGGGGCATATTGGGCGTGCCCCTCCAGTCCCACTGACCGAACAGGGCCAGCCAGATTTTGGTGAACACCCGAGCCTGGGCCACGCCGCCTTTGCTCAGGATGAACTCCCGCGCCTTCCGTAGCGGCTCAGAATCGGCTTCGCGCCCGGCCAACTTCAGGGCAAAATAACATTCCACCGATGTGCTGAGGTCACCCGGGGCCTCATAATATTGGCCCCAGGAACCATCATCGCGCTGCTTGCTGATGATGTAATTGGTAATTTTGCGCCACTTTTCCGGGTCGACTTTATCCAGGAAGTAGGACAACAGGATGTACTCCGCTTCCATGGTGTTGTTGGACTCCAATTCGCCCCACCAGTAGCCTTCCTGGAATTGAGTGCTCCGGAAATACGAGTGACTGCGGGTAATCGCCAGATCGACTCCAGCCGGGTCACCAGACTGAGCGGTCCCTTTCGAGATAATTCGATTTCTATCCTGGTCAATTACCAAAGCTGCTCTCTCAGCGGGTCAACGCAGAATGTCTGCTTGACCCAGATTGTTCGCTAACGCCGGTAGCCGTAATCCTGGAACCACTTGACCGCCCGCTCCAGGGCCGCTTCCACCGGACTTTGGGGCAGTCCCAATTCGGTGATGGCCTTCTGAGAACTGGCGTACAGCGGTATCCTGGCCACCTTCAGCCCTTCCAACGGTATCATCGGCTCTCGCCTTAGAATCTTTCCTTCTACAATCTGGTCGATGTAGCCAGCGCCCAGGGCCGCCCAGAAAGGCAACTTCCACCTGGGCGCCCGCCGGCCGGTCAGTAGTTCCAGCATCTCGAATATCTGCTGCAACGACAGGTTACGGTTGCCCAGCACGTAACGCTGTCCCGGCTTGCCCTTTTCCATGGCCAATATGTGCCCCGCCGCCACGTCGGACACATCGACCACGTTCATGCCGGTTTCGATGTAGGCCGGTATTTTGCCGTTAAGAAAGTCCAGCACTATCCGGCCGGTGGGCGTAGGCTTTACGTCCCAAGGGCCCACCGGAGCCGCGGGATTTACCACCACCACCGGCAATCCTTGGGAGGCCATTTCCAGGGCCACCTGCTCGGCCTGGTACTTGGACCGTTTGTAGTGGCCAATCAAATGGCGGGATTCCACCGGAGTTTCCTCGGTCCCCAAACCCTGTTTCGGCAGTCCAATGGCGCCAACGGTGCTGGTGTACACTATCTTGTCGACGCCCGCTTGTCTAGCCTCCTGCAGGACAATCCTGGTCCCTTCGACGTTGGTGCGGTAAATATCCCGCACGTCTCGCGACCAGAAAGTGTATGACCCCGCACAATGGTACACCTGCTGACAACCCACCAGGGCTCGGCGCACCGATTCTGCATCCAGAATATCTCCGGGAATCTGCTGGACCTGGGTATCTTGTATTGTTAAAGTGCTGCTCCCAGGGCGCACCAGGGCGCAGACTTCGTCGCCTCTCTGGCACAACTCACGGGCCAGGTTGCCGCCGACAAACCCGGTTGCGCCGGTGACCAGCACCCTCACCTAAATACTCTCAACGTAACACTTGCTTTTGACGCTGGCCGGCCGAATGCTGATGCTTGATGAAGGCCAGGCCAAAGCTGGTCAGACTGGCCTGGGCCTTGTTTCTCAGAGTCATCAACTCCAACATGGCCGGCACGGTCCAGGGCCTGGACAATGCACGCCCGGCGGCCTTGATGGGACGCCTTGAAAAACCCACCAGATAACTGGGCAAAGCTTGGTGCACAGGGTCGAGAATAGCCCGCGCCGACAGAAACGGCACTCCGGCATCAGCGGCTACCTCAGCCGCCCAGTAGTCTTCCATGTTGACCGAACCTACCCGGTGCCGCCGATACAACTCCCGTTTCTCCTCGGTAGTCGCAGCAACCGCAGCCACGGTGAGAGAATCGCCCGGCGCCACCGGCATCGCCGCGTTCGTCGCCGCAGCCTGGGATTGCCGCCACATATCTGGATCAGCAGCAATCCGGTCTCCACACTCGGCGTAGTAGTAGTTGGGCACTACCAAGTCACCGGCTTGCAACGCCGGGTCCAGCCCACCGGCAAACCCCAAAAGCAACAATCCGTCGCCTGAGGACCGGCTTTTAGCGTCCAATATTTTTCGGAGGTTGGACTGTGCCCGTTCCTTGCCAACTCCGACAACGTGCAACTCGACCGACGCGATAGAATCGGCTGGCAGCGCTCTCCGCAGACCGGACAGTTCCTGTTCCATTGCCGCAATGATGGTGAGCATCGGTTCCACTAAATCCTAGCGGGAAATCCTAACCGGAAACCCTGGCTGCAATTCCTAGCCGGCACTGAATCCGCCATTGCGGGCTGCGCCGGACTTGATCAGGGTGACCCAATCTTTGGGAGTGGATATCGCTTGGAAGATGGTCGACGACTCAAAGCCACAATGCATCATGCAGTTGGCGCAACGGGGGTCGCGACCGACGCCGTATTGCTCCTCCCAGAGTTTGGCGTCGTACAGTTCCCTGACATCATCGACATGCTCATCGGCCAGCGGATAGCAGGGTTTGCGCCAGCCCAAGACCGTGTAGGTAGGATTGGACCAGGCGGTGCACTGGTACTCCCGCTGTCCCTGCAAGAAGTTCAGGTACAAGGGATTGTTGTAAAACTTCATGCCCTCAATCTTGGCGGGATTCAACAGCTCCTTGAAGATGCTGCGAGCTTCCTGGCGGCTTAAAAACAGGTCCCGGTCGGGGGCGTCCTCAAAGTCGTACCCTGGGGAGATCATCGACCCCTCGACTCCCAGGCTGCTGACATAGCGGAACATCTGGTGCAAGTCGGCGACATCGCTGCTCTTAAAAATAGTGGTATTGGTGCAAACCCGGTAGCCCCGGTCAACCAGCATTTCGATCCCCTGCACCGCCTTCTGGAAGACCCCTTTGCGGGCCACCGACTCGTCGTGCTTCTGCTCCATACCGTCCAGATGTATGACCCAGCAGAAGTGCTTGGATGGCGGAATCTTTTGGACCATCCGGTCCAACAACAATGCGTTGGTGCAACAGTAGACGAAGTATTTCTGTTCCACCAATTGGTTGATGATCTGGTCAATCTGCAGGTGTATGGTGGGTTCACCGCCGGCGATGGAAACGATGGGCGCGCCCGACTCTTGGACCGCCCGCAATGCCACGTCCACCGGCATC
>JACZRM010000318.1 GCA_022576105.1 Chloroflexota bacterium
ATACAGGTCTTGAATTTGCCGTAGTAGTCCTGGTCCAAAAACAGGTCTCCTTGACAGCGGGGACATTCCTTCAGCCAGACCATAGCGCTCCTTTTTACGTCGTGGTTAACCAAGCTTCTGGGATGTTAGCCGGGATGTTAGCCGGTGGAGGGCCTAGTGACATTCTGGCAAAACGCCTTTGTACATCAGGATTACCACGTCTCTCTTGGTCAGTTTGAAGGTATCACCGGTTCTCCAGACCTCCTGGACCAAGGCGTCCTTCACGTCCTCAAGAGGTGTCAAGCTGCTGTCTCCCTCGACGATCACCCGTTTGGCGTATTCTCGTAGAAAGGTCAAATTCTGCAGCATGGACTTCTTAGGGTCTGGCGGGGTGAGGGTCGTCATCTGTGCTCCGTGGGTTGGTATCCCTAGGTTTGTGTTCACTAGATGCAACCTTAAAGGGGTAAGGTTATGGTGAGAATTACCTTCGGTTGTCAAAGCGGAAGCATTTGGTGACTGTTGCTGGTGATTGGGTAACGGTTGGTTTTTGGAGTGGGTGAGCGCCATCCTGCGATTATGGGTCTCGATACGCTGTTCTACGGCCACTCGACCGACAAAGGCGTCGGTTGATTGAGTAGCCGCCACCTGTCGGGCGTATCGAAATCGTTGTTGAACAGATTCAAAGGGGCCAGTGGAAAAACTCTGGGTGAGCACTGGCCCGGCCTTCCCTGGCCGGGGACAGCCTGATACACTCCCAATAGTCAGCCTTCACTGAACGGAGCTTGCCCGGTGAAGTTGGCCGAAATAGGCCGGCTCAGGTCTTCAGGCGGAAACGAGAGAAATCAGTTGTCCCTAAACGTAAATGCCGCCAGTCTGGGAAACCGGCTGCGGAGCGGGTTACCACCGGCGCTTGGCTACCCCAAGTATCGGGCGTTCTGGTTTGGAATGCTGGCATCGGTCAGCGGATTCCAGATGCTGCAATTTGGACAGCTCTGGTTGATGTACCAGATTACCGGCTCAGCGTTGTCCCTGGGTTACGTTGGGTTGGCCAATGCCGTTCCGGGGATTGCGCTCAACCTGTTTGGCGGTGTTTTTGCCGACCGTCTGGACCAGCGACGCTTGATTATCGCCGCCCAGGTCATCACCTCCGGCCTGGTTTTCTTCCTGGCAACCCTAACTTTGCTGGACCTGGTCCGCGCCTGGCATATCCTGGCCATTGCCGGGTTGGCCAGCGCGGTGGAGGCCTTTAATCAACCGGCCCGACAATCTCTTTACCCTCATCTGATCGACCGAAAGGTGCTGGTCAGCGCCATAGCCTTGAACTCCTCGGTCTGGCAGGGAACTCGCATCGTGGCTCCCGCGGTAGCTGGGGCGATCATCGCCTTAATCGGGACCGCGGCTTCCTTTTTTATCGCTGGGTTCGGCTCGGTGGTTATGGCGGTGGTCATTTTCTTCCTCAAGGTTCCGCCCATCCCCAAGGCTACCCAGGGCAGTCCAATGCACGGGATGCTGGAAGGACTGAGCTTCATTAAAAACAACTCAATATTTTCCTTCCTGATTGGCATGACCTTCTTCAACAGCTTCTTCGGCATGAGCTACTTGATCATGATGCCGGTATTTGCCGTCGATGTGCTCAAGGTGGGTGTTGAAGGACAGGGGTTACTGCTTAGCGTAGGTGGAGTGGGGGCCTTGATGACCTCACTGTGGTTCGGTTCCCGGGAGCATGTTCAGCACAAGGGGCTGCTGATGATCGGGGGCGCGGTAACGTTTGGAACCTTGGTTGCCACCTTTGCGCTGACCTCCCAATTCATTGGTTCACTCACTCTGGCGTTGGTGATATTGTTCTTCGCCGGTACCGCCAACTCAATTTACATGATCAATGTTCAGAGCTTCTTGCACACCCTGGTGCCCGACCAGATGCGCGGCCGGGTGATGGGTTTCTTTGGCATGACCTGGAGCGTGATGCCCCTGGGCGGATTGCAGGCCGGGGCGTTGGCTGCGTTGGTCACTTCGCCCTTTGCGGTGGCCTTTGGCGGTCTGGCGGTGGCGGCCTTTGCGGTGGGCCCGGCCATGCTCAATCCCAAGTTGCGCAACCTGGACGCTTTGCTGGAAGGTAAGCTGGGGGAGTCCTCGGTCAAAAATGAAAAGGTGCAGCCGACTCCTTCCATCCCTGGCGACTAGACTCAAAAGACCAAGCAGTGGTTCTTGCCTAACCGGGAGAAAGGAGGCCGAGAAGTAGCCGCACCAAGTCGTATCCTGTATCATGAGCAAACCATTGCCGGCGGCGGCGGATTAGAGCCGGGCAAAACTGGCAGATGGAAAGAAAGGGGTTAATTCCTTGACCAGGGAAGGGGATTGGTTTGCCGATGGCGCAGCCTACGAGCACTATGTCGGCCGGTGGATCCGAGGCGTCGGTCGCC
>JACZRM010000319.1 GCA_022576105.1 Chloroflexota bacterium
TTTTACCCCCGGCCCCTTGGGCCATCTGGGCCGCCCCGGTGGTGCCGCACTGTCCGCTGAACTCGCCGTTCTGCTCCATTATTTCCTGGTCGTCCCAGCACATACACAGCATGACGTCCGCGCCCCGCGCCAGGTCCACCACGCTCTGGCAGGGGCTGGTATCCCCGGTAAACACAACACTTCCCTCCGGGCTGTCAACTCGGTAGGCTAACGAGTCCAACCAGGGCTGCACGTGCTCCGCCGGGGCCGCCTTGACCTGCCAGTCTTTGCCGCTGAACACCGGTCCTGGCCCCACATCTTTGGCGGAGACGGAAGGCGGCGTCCGGGGCAAAGTTCCACCCCGATTGACGAATACTTGCTGGCTCAGCGGGTGGTTCACCCTGGCCTTCCAGTCATGGGCAAATAGCCCGTTCTCACCGATAATACCTTCAGTTATCTGCTCCGTGAGCGCAGGTCCGAACACCTGCAGCTGATTCTCCTGGCCAATACTCTGGTCCCAACGACACAGCAGGAAGCACGGATAATCGATGTCGTGATCGAAGTGGTGGTGGGTGAAAAATAGATAGTCCACCTGGGTGGGAAACAGGCCTGCCTTGACCAGTTTATGGGTTGCCGCCGGGCCACAGTCGAACATAAGTAGATCGTCGCCAAGCTTCAATGCATGGGCGCTGCCAAACCTGGACGGTGTGGGCGTCGGTGTGCCTGCTCCCAAAACGTAGACCTCTGCCATAAGTTCCTGTACCCCCTTGCTTTGCTGCGGCCTTGGTCTTGCTGCAGATAGAATACCCTTATCCATCCCGGCGGGTAAAGCCGGTTGATTAATCCCCTAAGTGGCCTAAATTATTGAATTGTTACCCCCCATTTTCAGTCAAGCCTCTACCCGCATCGCATTGACAGCCCAAATCAGCGCTGGTACATTATATTAGTTGTCGTCTGACGATAGATGGAATTCGTCGCCGGTCGATACTTTTTACCCAGGAGGGTATTGGTGCCACGTTACGACTATAAGTGTATTGACTGCCAAACCGAGTTTGAACTAACCCAGAGCTTCGCTGAAGCTGGCAGCGGTGTTTGCCCCCAGTGCTCCGGCGCAGGCCGCCGGGTGTTCCACGCCGTGCCGGTAATTTATAAAGGGTCCGGGTTTTACACGACCGACTACGGTCGTCCCAAACGGTCTGCGGAAAACGGCTCTAAGGAAACTTCAGATAGCAAGTCTGGCGACAGCGACAGTTCCACCGCCAGTAGTTCTTCAGACGCCAAGGAATCCAAGGCCACCGAGACTGCGTCCAGTAGTTCGGAAAGCAAGAGCGAACCCGCTGCCAAAGCATCCAGCGAGGCAAAGACTTCTACCTGACGTTGACCCTAGGCTGACGGCAACCATGGGCGTTTTTCCTTTGGGAACCCCATTCCACCTCCGGTCTGGTGCGCCTAACGGTGTTCAAGCAGTGGTTTATTGAGGGCGATAGTCCAGCGAGTAGTCGAAGCTTCAGTCCTGATTGACGGCCAAGAGGTAGGCAAAATCGGCCCAGGACTGGTAGTGCTTCTGGGCGTTGGACGAGGGGACCAAGAGGCCGACGCCAGGTATCTCACCGGAAAAATCCTAAACTTGAGAATATTCTCCGGCGATATTACTAGCGTCAATCAAAACCGGTTTGATCGCTCCGCCCTTGATGTGGGGGCGGAGCTTTTGATTGTTAGCCAGTTCACGCTGTACGCCGACACCCGGAAAGGACGGCGCCCCGACTTCAACCAAGCGGCGCCCCCAGAAGACGCCCAGCGTCTCTACGAGTACACCGTGGATCAGTTCCGCGAATCGGGGTTGACGGTGGCCACAGGCCGGTTTAAAGAGTACATGCAGGTCCGGCTACAGAACGATGGACCGGTGACCATAATCCTGGACAGCGCCGACAGTCAACGGTCCCGTAGAGATTAGTGAAAGGTCTAGCGGTGCCAGCCCATGCCCCGGTATAGGCCCCGCAGGTAGGCAATCTGACCACCGTGGGCAACGGCGTCCCAGGTCACTTGGCCCAGAGCAAGGGCAGCGGCGCGAGGCTCCGCCACCGGTGGAAACACCAACTGCTTCTCCAGCTCGGCGGGAGTGGCCGAGATCAGAAAGTTCTTGGTAGCCTCTTTCACCGTCAGGTAGTAACCCAATTGGACGTCTTTGGACGGTGGCCTCCAACTGGCAACCTGGGCGGCGGTCCAACCCACGCCCCGGTCCTCCGGGTCATCGCTCATCCCAAACTTTTCGTGCCAGCCGTCGGTTACCCAAAGCTGGGGGAGGTCCCGCGCTCGGGTGTGAACCACCATGTCCAACACCCGGCTCATGTGCCAAAGAAGCCAGGATATAGAGTTGCACTGCTCTGAAGGCGGACGGCTCATGGTATC
>JACZRM010000050.1 GCA_022576105.1 Chloroflexota bacterium
GCAAATATCGGTCGCGGAAGAGGCGCTGATAGTCGGCTGGGGTGATGGACGCACCATATCGGTCCCGCTGGCCTGGTTTCCCTGGCTGGTATCTGCTTCGCCGGAGGAGCGTACTCACTGGCGGCTAGTAGGTAAGGGGCAGGGTATTCATTGGGAAGATATCGACGAGGATATTAGCGTTGAAGGACTGCTGGCGGGACGTCCGTCGGGAGAGAGCCAGGATTCATTCAAGAAATGGTTGGTAGGTCGGGCGCCGGAGATAGGTTAGGCTCCATCCGATTGGTCAATGGACGGAGCACGTGAAATTCACTCGATATTTCGAAGAGATGCGTTTACGACCTGACCGTGCGATAATTCACTTAAATTGGATCCAGTTCGCCGTCGAGCATTCGGTGCGCGAAGTAATCCAAGCAGATGGACGGATTCGCCGCTGGGCACCGATAGAGGAGATGAACGGTAGATATTTGAGAGTGGTGCTTCTCCCCGATGGAGAGACAGTGCACAATGCTTTCTTCGACCGGTCGTTCACACCATGAAGATCAAATACTTTGAGGAAACCGACACCCTCTATATAGAGTTCAATTCGCTAGCTGTTGTCGAGAGCAAAGACCTGGATGAAAATACTGTCCTGGACTTGGATTCTAATGGTAACATTTGCGCGATTACCGTGGAACATGCTAGTGCCCATACTGATCCGCGGCAATTTTCCTACGAACAGTTGGCTAGTTAGTCCACTTATAAACAATTTGAGGAGGCATCATGGCTGAAACGGTCACCATCAGAAACATGCGATTGGTCAACCCCAAGGGCGTAGACCTGGCTGCCGGAGAGTTTCACCTGAATACCCGGCCCAATGACCTGAACGGCCAGCGGCTGGGACTGATGGAGAACTCCAAGGACAACTCGGACAAACTCTTGCATGAGTTGGGCGAGATTCTCAAGCAGAAATACGATTTTGCCGAGGTCAAATACTTCAGCAAGCATCACGCCTCGGTGCCGGCCAAGCCGGAGGTGATTCAGGACATCTTGAACGAGGTGGACGTACTGATTACCGGCGTCGGCGATTGAGGCTCCTGCAGCTCGTGCAGTGTGCACGACGGAATTGAAATGGAGAAGCTGGGAATCCCCACCGCATCCATCGTTACCCATGTGTTTGTCAACACCGCCAACGCCATGACCAAAATGATGGGCGTGCCCGACTTCGAGTACGTGGTGTCGCAGCATCCCCTGTCCAGCCTCACCGATGAGGAGATCAAAGAGCGAGCGGTCCAGCTTGCGCCTGAGGTCGAACGTATCCTGCTGGGCAACAAGGTTAAGAAGTAACCAAAGCGGTCCGGTAAAATAAGGGCTTATGTCTTTCTGAACCGAAACAGAGTGGAGGTGAAGAATCTAAGATTCTTCGTCGCTGCGTTCCTCAGAATGACAAGCTTGGCATTGCGCTAATCGTTTCAGTAGGGGCAGATTTCAAATCTGCCCCCAACTTTGCCCGAACCCTCACAACAATGTCAGGGCCGCAATTCCCGAAACCACCATTAATATGGCCGCCAGCTTCACTGTCAGAGTCTTCCGGTCCAGGGGTTCGTCCAGGAACTTGATGGCTGGGGTGCTGAAAATTGTCCCGTAGATAAACACGAAGATGGGTCGGGTGGCGATCAATGTAGCGACCAACGATACCGGCCCCAGGCTGATGGCGACCACGTTCAAGGCCACCGCTAGTGGGGCCAGGCTGAACTCGGCCAAAAAAAGTATTAACAGTGTCCGCCAATTCCGGAGCGCCCGAAAAAGCTGGCCGAAGGCGCCTGGTCGCCACAGAAACACGAACAACACCACCATTCCGTAGCTGCGCACCGAGTAAACGAACCAGACCGGCAGCTCTTCCAGTGCGTACTTGCTGGTCAGCAGGGCCAGGGCGGTGAACAGGCTGGCCCCAATCAGAATGGGGAAAGCACGGGTCAGCCGGAAAATCCTGTTTTCGCCGGTAGCCCTCAGCGAAATCGTAAACGCCCCGGCCACCACCACCAAGATTGCAATCCACTGACCCAGAACCAGGGTCTCACCCAGCAGGGGAACTGCCAGGATTGCCACCCAAACCGGGAAGGTGTGAATCACCGCCGAGGCTCGGGACGCTTCTTCGTGCTTGTAGCCCAAGAACATCATGGCCAGCGCCCCGCCCCAGCAGAGACCCGAAAACACCGCCGCTGATAGATGGTTGACGCTGATATTGTCCGGTATGCCGGCTAATGCCAGGGCTGCGGTCGCGTAGATCAGCAGAGCGATCAATGTGCCCATGTAGAAAGCGGGCAGGCTGGGCAGGTCGTAGGATGCTAGTCGTTTGTCCAGCACGGTAACCATTCCCAGGATGGCGGCGCTCAACAGGGCCACCCAGATGTAGGGTGAAATCATATGAGGGACCGGCTGAAGCAGTTGGGCTGGGGTGAGGCACAGGCAAATGCTGAAGGGATGATGTTCATTGGGGAGGTAATTATATCACCTGCCGGGCTCTGGCCGGAGACTCAAAACCCGGACGACAGGCGGACCAATTGCTCCCCGATGAAGGGGGTGTTATCCTTGGTGAACTCAAACCCGAAGAAGAACGCAAATAATGGTTGCCTGACCCAACATCCAAAATTGTGAGTCGCAGAATTTTGGAATCCGCCAGAAAGCAGTTTAAACTGTTGCCCGTATTTGCGCTGATGACGGCATCGTTGGCCTGTCAGCTGTTGGCTCCCGAACCGGGGAGTACTCCACCTGACAGAACTCCACAGGAAGCGGATGAAGTGAGTGTGAATCGAATAACCTACGTGAATTCCGCCGGGGACGTGTTCACCATCGCCGGCGATGGCGCCGACCGTCAGCAGTTGACCGGCGGTACTCAGGTTGGCTCTGGGCCCACCGGGCCCTTTATGGCCCAGACCATGGACTTCAATAACTTCTTCGCCTGGCCCACCTGGTCCCCCGACGGCACAAAACTGGCGGTGTCTCGGGTCCGCGGGTTGGGCGACCAAGATACCGAGGTGACCATTCAACTGCTGGATGCCGTTACCGGCCGCTCTCGAACTCTCTACGAGACCGATTTCTCAGGCCTGGTGGCGGATGGCTCCCCTCACTACCTGTACTGGTCTCCTGACAGCAAATCCCTGTCGTTTTTGGCTTCCACTCCCACTGGACTCAGCCTATTTGTTACGGGCATCGAGCCAGGAGATAGTCCCTCGGCACTGGAAAGTGGCGCCCCCCTCTACTATAGCTGGAGCGGCGATGGAGCTTCTTTGGTGGTGCACATAGGCGACGAGGTCAAGCTGTATCGTGATGTGTCAGCTTCAGTTCCCAGCGAATTGCTGGCCACCGCCCGGGGATTTCGGGTTCCGGCGTTTTCCCCGGACGGCCGCAGTATTGCCTACGTTAACCAGGCTGAATCCGGCAGTGTCCTCCTGGTGGCCGACCTGGATGATCTGGACAACCCCACGCGAGTGGCCGAGGTGGGCGCTTTTTCCGCCTTCATGTGGTCACCCGATGGGATGAGTCTGGCGGTGGCCGATCAGGCAGCGGGCAACGCGGTAGCCTTTGAGCGAATGAGGCTGATATCAGCCGATGGCAGCGCGGAAAGCACAATCACCGAAGAGTTGCTCCTGGCCTTCTATTGGTCTCCAGACAGCAGCCGGGTGGCCTGGGTCGGACTGGAGCGAGAGCAGCGGACCTTCGATTGGAATGTGGCGACCGTATCTGGGGATGGCGCTGGCGAAAGCCGGGCCCTCTTTAACTTCAACCCCTCCCGAGATGTATTCACCATGTTGAGCTTTTTCGATCAGTACGCTTATTCCCACTCGCCCTGGTCACCGGACAGCTCCCATCTGGTGGTGGCTGGAACTCAAGCAGCGCCCTTTGAACGTCGCAACGGCTTTACCCCAACTGGAGCCAGAGTGTTCGTGCTAGACGCCTTGGGCTCTGCTCCCCCGCAAGAGATAGCGGAAGGTACGCTGGCCTTCTGGTCCTGGAACTAGCCCAAAGAGCGCCTTTTCCCCCAAGATTGGTCGGGAAATCTTTTCCGCCACCCCTTACAATGAATGGAAAGATCAAATGCCAATTCCAGGGAAAAGGTTGTTAGCGTAGGGGCGCACAGCCGTGCGCCTCTACGTCTGTTTAGATGAAACGCCATTACAGCTTGACTCTTCGCTGGTGTCTGTCGCTGGCGCTGTTGATATTGCTAATCAGCTGCCGGGTCGCGCCGCCTCCAATTCCCACGCCAACCCCAACCCCAGAAACTGTAATCGACCCCAGGGACGTGCTGCTTCGCGCCGTTGACCGGGTCCTGGCCATGAAGACTAGCGAGTTCACCCTGGAGCATCGGGAAGGCGCCACGGTACTGCTGCCGGGTATTGAGATGAACCAGGTGTACGGTGTGGCCGATATCCCCGATAAGTATCGGTTCACGGTGGAAGCCGAAGTTGCCAATACCTTCATCAAAATCAGCGTGGTGGTAATTGAAGACCAGGCGTACATGACCAATTTTTTGACCGGGCAGTGGGAAGAAGTACCTCTAAATATTCTACCGCTGAACTTTGCCGACTTGGGCCGGACTCTGGCTGAGATTATCCAGGCGGTCGACCAACCGGCTCTGGTTGGCGCTGACCGCTTCAACGGGCATGACGTGTACGTAATCAAGGGAATGGTAATGTCCAACGACCTTACTACCCTGGCGCCCAACGCTGCCCCGGGATTTGACGTTGAACTGGAACTTTGGGTTGAGCAGTCTGAAGCGCTGCTGTTGCAAGTCGTAATCTCCGGTCAGCTTTTCGACACCGATGCGGTCACCACGGTGCGGGTGCTGACGCTGGACAATGTTGACATTCCAGTTGAAATAGTTCGTCCGGAGTAGTGGCGGGGCAGCGGCGAAAGGGCATGTTTAAAAAACGCGCCGCGATGCCGGTGCCTCTGGTCCTGACGATTGTGGGTCTGGGGGCCTTTGTCACTGCCCTGGACCAAACAGTAGTGGTTACCGCCCTGCCCAGCGTGATGCTGGACTTGAAGATACCCATTACCGAGCTGGACCGGGCGTCCTGGATAATTACCGCTTATCTGCTGGGCTATACCGTGGCCATGCCGTTGATTGGTCGAGTGGCCGACGTGTATGGTTATCCTCGCGTGTACCAGGTCTCGCTGCTGGTATTCATCGCCGGGACCACGCTGGTCGCCCTGGCCTCTAATCTGGAATGGATGGTCGGCGCACGGGTGATTCAAGCCATCGGCGGAGGGGCCACCGTGCCCATTGGCATGGCCATCGCCAGCAGTGTGTTGCCGCCGGAAAAGCGGGGACTGGCGCTGGGAATTGTGGGAGGGGCGGCCGAGGCGGGCTCAATGCTGGGGCCGGTTTACGGCGGCGCTATCGTTGAGCTGGCCAACTGGCGGTGGATCTTCTGGCTCAACGTGCCTCAGGCTGCGCTACTGTTCTCGGCCCTGTGGTGGCTGCCCAACCGTCCCAACCGGCCAGCCAAAGTCGACTACCTGGGGGGCGGGCTGCTGGCGGCCACCCTGGTGGTGGTTTCCCTGGCGGTTTCCAGGGGAGGGTTGTTCACCTTAACCTCCCCCGTTGCCTTTTACATCGGTGCGCCGGGGGTGCTGTTGGCAGTGACCCTGGCGGTGGTGGAACGCCGCACTCTACAGCCGTTGCTGCCCAGCTTCATGTTCCGCTCCTGGGCTTTTATCACCGCCAATCTCACCCAGTTCCTGGTGGGCATCTCTTTGATAATTGCCATGGTAACCGTTCCCCTGATGGCCAATACCGTCATGGGCCAAGACCCCTTCACCGGCGCGTTGTGGCTGTTGCGACTGACCGGAGTCATTCCGTTGGCCGCAGTTTTGGGTGGCTTGGCGCTGTCGGTGGTGGGCGTGCGGGCAGTCACGGTTTCGGGGTTGCTGCTGACGGCCATGGGACTGTTCCTGGTCAGCAACTGGCAGATCGATGTGTCTGAACCCCAGTTGACCTGGCAGTTGGTCCTGGCCGGGTTTGGGTTTGGCCTGGTGATCGCCCCGATAGCAACCCACGCCCTCAACGCGGTGGGCGATGATTACCGGGGCACCGCGGCTTCCCTGGTGGTGGTGGCTCGCATGTTGGGGATGACCTTGGGACTGGCGGCACTGTCCGCCTGGGGGGTGGAGCATTTTCAGGTATTGACTTCCGGTCTGGAACTGCCGCTCCCGCTGCCCGGCGAGGCGCCATCAATTACGGAAGCGCGGTTGGTGGCCTACAGCAATAGCCTGAGCAATGCCGGGTTGTCGCTGTTCTCCAACTTCTTTCGGGTGGCGGCGGTGGCTGCCTTGGCGGGGGTGATTCCGGCCCTGATGATGCGGGGTGAGCGGCGCCACCAGTAATCGGGCGAGTCAGCGCGGGGTGCTCAATCTCGGTCGTCCCCGGAGCTTATACCCGGGACCCTTTTACCCGAAAGCCGATAATCCGTATTTCATCTTGCACGAATCTACAGCCCCGCAATGAGACAATACCAACGGTGATTGGCAGCTAAGAATTCCGGGCCAATTTCCTTGAGGAATACCGCCAGAATTTGTTCCCAGAATCTGTTCATGGATATAGTGCCTGTTGGGGGACTTGGTTGCCTGGCTGGGCTCTCCTTGTTCCCTCGTCGGTTCAAGTTTGCCGCTGGCGTGATCGATCATCCTTGGCGTCGGCATAAATCTGGCAGAACGCGCAGTATCCATGGGCATCAACACCCTATAGTGGCAATCAGCTTTGAATCGACCCTCGTCTGCATCTGAGCCCGCCTGGGCCGGGTCCTCGCGCCGGTCACCGTTCGGTAAATTTGCCGGCGGTGTGGCAATCGCCTCGGCGCGCGCCTGGAATTCCCTGGGAGCCGGCGTGCAAGCATTGTCGGCCGGTCTGGTTCTGGGCAGTGTAATCGCCGCGGTGGTCATTGCGATAACCAGTGCCCTGGAAGAACCGCCAAATCCGTTGCCATCCGTTTCCCTATTCAAGTTGGTTGACCCGCAGGTTATTCCAAGTGGAATCGCTCGCAGCCGTGATTTGAGGGTGGATTTTCAAGTCAGAGAATTCGAACCGTCCGACGGCGTGGCCAGGCGATGGCTTATCCGTGAAGGGCCTGGTGAACCACCCCCTGACGATGACCCCGGCTGGCGCTCTACTCCTCCCGACGGATTTGGTCTTTCGCCAGGTGACGGGTTCAAGTCAATCGAGTTGTGGATGAAAGACCCGGACCAGGGGGTTGTACCGGCTGCGGAGTTTACGGTGCTTTTGGATACCACGATGCCGCTGGACCCCACTAATGCCGGCAGTCCCACGCACCTGATCGGAATTCCCTCAAATTACAACCGGGTTACCGCGCGGTGGAATCCGGCTCAAGACCCGGATCCTGGCAGCGGAATATCCGGCTATTCAATTGACTGGAACCGGTTTTCCAACACGATTCCGGATAGCGTGATCGACCTGGACGCGGCGGCGGTCCAGGCCATCAGTCCCTCGCTGACCGACGGGAATTGGTACTTACATTTAAGCACAATCGATCGCGCCGGCAATCACACCACCACGGTCCATCTAGGCCCCTTTGTCATCGAAGGTTCCTTGGGAATCGACCGCGGCAATGAAGCTGCATTGGTAGGGGCGGGAGCGGCTGCCTCAGATTTGACCCAGCCCTTGGAGGAGCCTCCGGCGAATGCCGGTGTGGATTTGCTTCCCGATGTGCCCGAAAGTGTTCCTGAAGAGGGCATAGGAGTCGTCCCTGACCTTGAGTTGGAGGAAAGTCCCGTCGATGCCCCTACCGATCCCAGCACTATTGTCGATGATCCGGTAGACACTCCAGACGCCCCGGCTGAAGATGCCCCGGAAGAGGCTCCCGACAGTAATCCTGAACCCGAACCTGAGCCTGATATACCGGCGGCCGACGATGACGATGACGATGACGGCGATGCTGGGACAGCGCCAATCCCGGCGGCTCCGCCTGCTCCTACTATCATACCTTCGATAGTCCTGTCGCTAGGCGGCGATGGAAGCCGGCTGGTGGGGGAGTCGGCCGCGTATCAGTTCACCATCACCAATAGCAGTTCGGCCGGTACGCCCGCGCTGATACTGGATAGCCTGACCGACGACTTGCTGGGAGACTTGACCGCCAATGCCATCAGTGCCGGCTGCGGTACGTTGCTGGTCGGCTCATCGTGTAATTTTAGCGTCGCCAGGCAGGTGCAGAGCACTGACGCCAACCCGCTGGTCAACGCCGCGGTAGTCCACTACCACCCATTGGGCCTGGCCAGCGACGCAACCGATTCCGCCAGCCACTCCATCACGGTGAACAACACGCCTCCGGTGGCTGACAACGACTCAGGCCTGTATCGCGTCGACGAGAATCTGACGCTGACGGTAGCCGCCCCGGGGGTACTGTCCAACGACAACGACATTGATGGCGATTCAATATCCGCGGTGCTGGTGGCCGGGCCCAACAACGGCGCAGTCACCCTCAACGCTGACGGTTCGTTTGTCTATATTCCAGATAGCAATTTCAACGGAGCGGACAGCTTTATCTATCAGGCATCCGACGGCACGGACCTGTCGGGAACAGCTTCCGTTGCGATTACCGTGCATCCGGTGAACCAGACGCCCACCGCGGTTGCCCTATCCATAACCACCGATCAGGATACAACCGTGTCGGTGCCGGTTACCGGCTCTGATGTTGAAACGTCTTGGTCCGACCTGAGTCTCAGTATCACCATCCCGCCTGCCAGCGGGTCTTTGACCGGTTCCGCGCCCGCTCTTTTCTATATCCCCAACCCCGGTTTCTGGGGCTCCGACTCCTTTTCTTATACCGTAACCGACCGGGGAGACCCGGATAACTGCGGTGCTGCCGGGGCGGGCTGCGCTTCGGCTGCCACCAGTTCGGCGGCGGTGGTATCCATCGGGGTGTTGAGCAATGTCTTGATCACCGACATCGCAGCCGGCAGCGGCAGGACCTATCAGTTGGGAACCCTGGCAGTGGGGGAGCGGCTGTATACCGATCGGAGTCGGACCTTCAGCATCGTACCGGCGCTGCTAACCGGGCAGGAATACATTCGCACCGCCCACCAGGACCGGGACCGGAACAACGCCAACGACCTGACCTTCACCCTGACCCAGGATGCCCGGGTCTACGTGTTGTACGACGACCGGGTAACGACGCTGCCGGCCTGGCTGGATGACGGCAGCTGGACCTTGGACCCGATTACGGTAGACACCACCGATGGCTTACGCCGGGTGTACCACCGGGACTTCTTGGCTGGCACGGTGCAACTGGGCGGCAACGCCATGTCCCCCATGTCCGGAGCCAGGAGGAACTACAATGTGGTGGCGGTACCCTAACCCCTAATTTGACTGGTCA
>JACZRM010000320.1 GCA_022576105.1 Chloroflexota bacterium
ACTGACCTCCTTCCTCACCGGGTGGATGACCTACTTCCGCTATGCGGAATGCAGGACTCACCTGGGCCGGTTGGATGGGTGGATTCGTCGGAAGTTGCGCTGCGTGCGGCTGAAGCAGCGGAAACGGTCCAAAGCCATTGCGGACTTTCTGCAGGGACTGGGCGTGCCGGAGTGGCGCGCCTGGCTACTGGCGGGGTCTGGCAAAGGCTGGTGGCGTCTGGCTGGCAGCCCTCAGGCGGCTGAAGCCATGAGCCTGGCTTGGTTTAGGGAACAGGGACTCGTCGCCCTGACGGAAAGGTACAACCTGTTGAGTCAGTAGAGGAAACCGCCGGATACGATGAGTACGTCCGGTGGTGTGGGAGGACGGGGGCCGTGAGGCCCCCTCCTACCCGATTTTAGCATTGCCTGCCGGCGCCCGCCGCGAGCCACTCTCCTTGCCGGTAATACTCTCGGCTAATCCCCCAGGGCAATCGCATCTCATAGGGATAGCACCTTCAGAAGATAAGTCTCGTCCCATCCGGCCCTCAGTCGTCTGGCCTTGACCCCACCTTTGGAACTGGTTTCCCGTCTCAACAGGTTCAGGGCCATGTGTCTCATCGTGGCCAGGTTTTCTGGTCCATGACCCTTGCGCACTCTACTCTCGTCTTCCCGAAAAGCTATATCCAACACCCAGTGGAGACTGTTCTCGATGCCCCAATGCTCCCGAACGGCCCTGAGCAGTTGCTCGGCACCCCCCGGCAAGCTGGAGATGTAGTAACGGCTCTCTATAGAGACCTTTTCTCCAATACGCCGCTCCCCGGTCACCTTGGCCACACTCCGCAGCCCTCGCCATTCCCCTTTAAGGTTAAGGTAGCTGATATATTCCTGGTCGGCGATGCTCCAGCACCGGCGGTGCTCCAGGCGACCATGACCCTTGTTCACGGTCTCATGAAAGTCCCCCTCGGATGCTACCAGCCCTTCATCCTCAAATAGCTCCTTCACTTCCCGGTAGAGCTGACCCTGGTTCTCTTTCAGGGCTAATACATAGTCGCCACTGTCCTCGATGATCAACCGGGCTATCTCTTTCTGACACCCCATGGCATCGATGGTGACGATACACCCCGATATATCAAGCAAAGCTAGCAGTTCCGGAATGGCGGTGATCTCATTGGATTTCTCGGCCACCTTGGTCTGCCCTAACACCAGCCGGTTTTCCGAAGCCCAGGCGCTGACCATATGGATGGCGGATTTGCCCAAGGACTTGTCATGAGAACGGCGTAACGTTTTTCCATCAATGGCGATTACTTGGCCTCGGGTCACCGCACTGACCGCCTGAACCCAAGCCAGAAAGCAGTCCCGGAACTGCTGGGCATCCAGGAGGGCAAAGA
This sequence comes from Chloroflexota bacterium, assembly GCA_022576105.1. The sequence continues at coordinate 1,368 of JACZRM010000320.1, forward strand.
CCCGGCCGAAGGTATCATGGGAAGGAATGCCGTTGGGCAACTCCAGAAATCCCTTCAGCCACTCTTCCTTGGATTTGCCGAATTGCTCCAGCTCTACCCAGCTATCTGCGCCACAGATGACACCACATATGGCGATGGTCATGATGTCGATGAGCTTATGCCGCCTTGTGTGGTCCGGCCGAGGGTCCTCCAGCACACTAAAGAAGCTGGTGATTGAAGGCGCCAGTGTTTCCTCCATGAGTCATCCTCCCCACCCCTAAGATGCCTTTTATCCTACCATTACCAGCTTGCCTCCTATGAGATGCAATTGCCCTGCTTGCCCAGGGGTAGTCGCAGGTTATGAAATGAGGACCTTGAGCAAGTAATTTTCGCAAGTACTCCCTCTCCCGGCGAGACTTGACGGCAGCTCTATCACCAGAATTCTTCTTCAGGGCAGGCGGTGCAGCTTCAAATAGGCTTGTAGCTGTCAGTATTGGTTCAACTCTCTCCGCTGTTCATCCCGGCCCCACGGAACTAGAGCCCAAAGCCAGGGCTGCCAATTACCCTTTCCCGGAAATCAAGCTCACCAGCCTCGGATTGCCTTTTTAGATTCCACCTTTCTTCTCTCCCGATTCGGTTGTCGCAGCCCCTTCCCAGCTTTAGGTTACGCCGGGGTCTCCGTGACCCTGGATGTGATCCTTGTCACATTTCCAGCGTGACCTGGGACATGGCCGGTAATGGAGCCAGGGTGAACAATGAATTCAACCCGGTGGCCGAAGAGGAAGGGCCGCCGGAACCAAATACAAAGGCAGCGAAAAGGTTAAACCAGGAAGTAGGAGAGCGATATGAGTGTAGGCATGAAAAGGTGGAGTCTGGGGTTTGCGTCCATCACGGCTCTGGCGCTGGGACTGGTGGTCAGCTCGGGAGAGTTGGGCATGAACCAAGCCGAAGCAGCCTCTCCCGAACAGCACCCCTGTGGCAGCGCTAACCGGTATGAGCGGTTCGTCGCCCATTACCCTTGGCTTGAAGC
>JACZRM010000321.1 GCA_022576105.1 Chloroflexota bacterium
AGTCGGTGCGGGAATACCGCCAGCAGCATAACCTGACCTATGCTGTGGTCCATTCCCATTATTGGCTCTCCGGTTGGGTGGGACGCGCCCTGGCTCGCGATATGGAAGTGCCGCACGTTACTACCTTCCATACCCTTTCCCTGATCAAGATGCAGGCCCGGGCCGGGGAATCTGAGCCGATCCAACGGCAGCGTGTGGAGCGCGAGTTGATGGCCGACGCCGACCAGATTGTTGCGTTCAGCCCCCATGAGCGAGATGCGATGGCCAGGCTCTACGACGCCGACCCGGACCAGATTGAGCTGGTTCCCTGCGGTGTAGACCTGGTCCGTTTCCAACCGCTGAACCAGGAAGAGTCGCGGGAACGTCTGGGGCTCAACGGCGACAAAGTCCTACTGTACGTTGGACGCATCGAGTCCCTCAAGGGTTTGGACTTGCTGGTGCATACCGCCGCCCAGATGGAAACCGGGCAGGGGGTGCGGGTGCTGGTGGTGGGCGGCGACGATGGCAAGGGAGACGCGACCAGGAAAATTCGTCAGTTGGCCCAGGACCTGGAGGTCGAAGACCTTTTTGAGTTTGTGGGGCGGGTGGACCAGGAAGATATGCCCCTGTACTACAGCGCCGCCGATGTCTGCGTGGTCCCGTCCTTCTATGAGAGTTTTGGTCTGGCGGCCCTGGAATCGATGGCCTGCGGCACGCCGGTGGTGGCCTCCCGGGTGGGTGGGCTGTCCACGGTGGTGCAGCACGGACGCACCGGATATCTGAAATCATGGCGCTGCCCGGAGGCTTTTGCCGACTCGGTGGAGATGATAATATCAAGTAAGAAGCTGCAGAGCAGTATGGGCATTGCCGCCCGCAAACGAGCGGAGGACTTGGGGTGGGACCAGGTGGCAAAGCAAATTCTGAACATCTATCGGCAGCTGCCGGCAACAGTTCCCATTCACAGTTAGGTTATCCCGTCGACTTCAGGCGCCGACGGCACGGCAGAGTGGCGCTATTTCACCACTTGCGGCGCGCCGTCTAGTCGTATTTCCTTAGTTCTCAATGGGCATCTGAAGGGAAGCGCCGGGTATTACCTCTGAGAATCCTCCAGCGCCCATCAGAAATGCGGGAGTGGTGATGTGAGTCCTCAACTGGTTCCTCATAATATCCTGAGAAGGTTTCTGGGTCACACACAGGCCATGCTGGCTGCCGGTCTGCTGGTCATCATCCCCATTGCCGTTACTGCCGTAGTCCTCAAGTTCCTCTTCGACATGTTGGATCCCATCCTGCAGCCGTTGTTGGGATTGCTGCCCGGCCCCAGAATTCCCGGGCTGGGCCTGATTAGTCTGATGGTGGCAGTCTACCTGGTTGGCTTGGTCGCCACCCAGGTGGTGGGCCGCCGTCTGGTCAATCTAACCCACCGAATTATGGAACGCATACCGGTGGTTAAAAGCATTTATGGGACCACCCGCATTGGCGTGGAGTTTCTCTCTGGCTCCGGGGATCAGCCCTATCGGGGTGTAGTGCTGGTGGACTTCCCACGAGCGGGGATGAAGGCCATTGGGCTGATTACCGCCAATCTGGGTGTTTTGAACGGCGCAGAGATGGTAGCGGTGTATGTTCCAACTACGCCGGTACCATCCTCCGGGTTCCTGGTGGTGCTTCCCATGGATGAAGTAATTGTCACTGAAATGAGTGTGGACGACGCCATGAAGATTATTATTTCCGGCGGCATTCTGGCTAAGGATTTGTTTGTGACAACGCCGGAATATGCCACCGGAACGAAAGCACCGGACACCGAAGTACCCACCGAGAGTGTCGATTAGGCGATTCACGCTCATCCCTACGGCAGGCCTGGGCTTAGCCCGGTCGAAGGACACGCCAGGACTCATCCACTGTGGTTCGGCAGGCTCACCACGAACGGGGGTTTACTCCCTCACCCCGACCTCGTTTGCAACTCGGCCACCCCTCTCCCAAAATGGGAGAGGGGCCGGGGGTGAGGGGAATACTATCCACTTTGTTCATTCTTCGACAAGCTCAGGATGTGCGGAAATTAAACGACTTTACCTACTGCTCAATCCACGGGCAGTTGGGTTAGATGCATCCGGCTGCCCATGGTGGTAGCGGTATCGAAGTAGAGCAGAGTCTGGCCCACCCGGTTGGTGGTCGGCTCGTCGGCAACAAAATGAAATCCTCGTTGCTGGCAATCGGCGATGCTGGCCCCAATGTCGGACACGGTGTACCCTACATGGTCCATGACCCATTTCTGGCCGCCCAACTCGCCCTGGTCCAGTGATTCAATCAACTCGACCTGCACCTGACCAAAGTTTACGTAGGCGTTGCGGGCCCCTCGACGAGACGCCCCGATGCCGCCGACG
>JACZRM010000322.1 GCA_022576105.1 Chloroflexota bacterium
GCCTCTTCTCTAAGAGTTGGACAATGAACCGCTTTATTGGGTTGCGGGAATGGTGCCCAAACAACATGGTGCTGCTCCGGCCGCCGCCGCTGCGGGCACCCCACTTGGGACATGCCATGACCGCCTGCCATCGACGGCGGTCGAACAATCCCCGGACCAAGACGCGCCGAGGATGGTTGATCAGCAACTGGGAGCCGCACACCATGCAGTGAGTTTGCGTGGGCCGGTGTTGTGGTCTCTTCATGGCAGGCTTCGTATGACCAATTGCGGTATTTCGAAGAGCGAGAATATCTACGGAGTTCAAAATTACATACTACATTGGTCAGGAAGTTAACGGCACGCTAAAAGTTCCTACGGTTGGGTCGCATTAACCAGGATGCGCACCAGCCAGGGTTTGACCGGGTAGCCGTTATGAAAGCTCCTTATCCCCCGCCATGCCGAAAGGAATGCCTCCTGCACGTAGTCCTGTGACAGGGCGGCGTTTCCGGGCCTTGGGTAGGCCGTGCCGTAGAGAACGTCTTGATAGGTTTCCACCAGATGGCGAAACGCCTCCCGGTTGCCGTTCTGACAACGCAGAACGGCTTCCTCATCGTTCATAGACCGCCCCCATAACCTGCATCTTCGAAGAAGGGTTCAATCGATAATATGCGTCCTGAGCCAAAAACGTTCCATCGGATAGCTATCGGCGGGCACCGCCGAGTTCGTCTTTGCGGACATCGAGGCTGCCCAGAGAGCAGGGCAGCGTTCCAGAACTAGGTGGATTCCCGTTTCGACTGACTTATCGCACTGACCGGCGAAGTGCTCGGTGAGGAGTTGCTGCGCTCGGCAAACATCAAAAATGGGGCGTTTTGGTTTAATCGGGAAAAGGAAGGAATCACACAGTCGAAATAATTGAGGGAGACTGTCAACAATTGGTGGAAGCATTAGAACTGGCGGGCGCCGGAGGGTTGGCAGAGCAGCTAGAAGTGGAAGTGATTGAGGTATATCGAGGCAAAGAGATTTTCACGATTTCAAGACTATCGGGACTTCCCCCGCACCCAATCAAAGTTTTCCTGGCCGTGACAGACCGCGAGAAGTTGGCGCTGGCGCACAACCTGGAATCGGTAAGAGGGTGTTTAATAAGTGGGGCTGCGGGCCAATCGCCGGAGCATCAAGCCAGTCATGGCGGTATAGATCCATGCTTCAGTGGTTTCAGATAATGCCTCGTAGTCCTTACTCAAGCGCCGGTGGCGTCCCAGCCAGGCGAAGGTGCGCTCCACCACCCAGCGGCGGGGCAGCACCTGAAATGTGTGCTGGTGTGGCGGGCGGGGCACCAACGCCAGTCTCCAACCGCCGATGCGCCGGGCCCACTCCACCAGCTTCCCGGCATAGGCGCCATCAGCCCAAATCTGCTCCAGACGGGGGAAGTGGCCCAGTAGCCGCTGCAGCACCAACTTGGCCCCGTCCCGGTCCTGGATGTTGGCAGGGTGCACCGCCACGGCTAACAGCAAGCCCTGGGTATCCACCACAATATGCCGTTTGCGGCCCTTCACTTTCTTGCCAGCGTCATAACCCCGCGGCCCCCTTTTTCGGTGGTCTTCACCGATTGGCTGTCAATAACGGCCGCACTGGGTGTCGGATCCCGGCCCCCAGCCTGACGGACCCGGCGGTGGAGGGCTTGGTGAATCTGTTGCCAGGTTTCCTCCCGCCGCCAAACCCAGAAGTAGTGGTAGACCAGTTGCCATGGCGGCAGGTCATGGGGCAGGAGCCGCCAGGCGCAGCCGGTCCGCAGCACATACCAGATGGCGTTGATAATCTCCCGGCGGGGGTACTTGGCTGGACGTCCCCCAGGTTTGGGTGGAGGAACCAGGGGTTCCAGGATGGTCCACTCGGCATCGCTCAAATCGGTGGGATAAATTGCTCGGCTCATGGGCCAAGTCTAAGACTTTAACCAAACGTTCTCATCATTGACAGGTTACGCTTTTTAAACACTTTCTAAGTCTCGTGGCAGCCTGGATAATAATGGCGGCCCAATCCAGCGTCAACCATGACTCATGGCGGCGGGGGTTCCGCGGCATGGACCGGAACGAGCTCCGAATGAACTCTGATTGACAACACGGGGTGGGCTATTAGAATGGCAGAAGCCAATTTGAACCAAGGAATGTTTCGATGCTTAGTAAATTCGGCAGCCTTTACGCTGGACATGTTGACTTGGGGGACATCGGCTTGGACGCCACCGCCCTCAACGACCGCCGTTTCGACAACGACCACCTGATAACGATATTCGACAGAGTCGAGAAAATGGTCAAGGTTATGGATCACCGCCTCTACCATAGCTTCTGGATGGCCGAACACCACTT
>JACZRM010000323.1 GCA_022576105.1 Chloroflexota bacterium
TCATTCTGGGTATAGCGAAAAATCTGGTTTACCCGATTTTAGACCCTTCTCTACGTTCAGGGAGACATCAATGATAGGCTCTTCACTACAATCAAAGGCCGCAATCGGCAATTTTGAGGCAAAGCCCCCTCGATCGAACCATCATGGGGCCTATTATATAACAACGCCCTTTCACCGCAGTGACCGCCATTTGGGCAGTTACCGGCGCTTGACCAAAAAGTTAAACCATTCTGGATCATCATCCGGTCAATACAGTGACAAATATTCCTTGACGCGTTTCCATTTCCCAGCCTAGAATGGGGTTCCGAGCACCCCCAACCTCCCAGACCTTCTACCGAGAGGAAACAACAGAGCGATGGCAGACCAATTAGATGGGAAAGCCGTCAATTTAGAACGACCTGACCCCGGCCCAAAAGGTCAGGACCGCGTTGTTTCCGGTGATTCTCAGCCCGAGGACGATACCCTAGACCTGTCCCTTCGCCCCCGACGGATGGCTGACTTTGTCGGCCAGGCTCAGGTAAAAGACAACCTGAATATTGGCATCCAGGCGGCCAAACTGCGCGGCGAGTCCCTGGACCACGTCATCATTTATGGCCCCCCTGGTCTGGGCAAGACCACCTTGGCCCACATCATCGCCAACGAAATGGAAGTCAACATCAAAGTCACGTCTGGCCCGGCCATTGAGCGCGCCGGTGATATGGCCGCGATACTCACCGGCCTGCATACCGGCGATCTGTTGTTCATCGATGAAATCCACCGCCTGAATCGGGTGGTGGAAGAAGTCCTGTACTCCGCAATGGAAGACTTCTTCCTTTCCTGGATGGTTGGTAAAGGCCTGGCGGCCCGGAGCGTCAACCTGCGGATAAACCCCTTCACTCTGATTGGCGCCACCACGCGCTACTCCATGATTAGCGCCCCGCTGCGAGACCGGTTCGGCTCGGTGTTCCGGTTGGAGTACTACGAAACCTCCGAGATGAAGGTGATTGTCCAGCGTTCCGCCCGAATTTTAGAGGTAAATGCCGACCAACAAGGCGTTGATGAAATCGCTTCCCGCTCCCGCGGCACTCCTAGAATCGCCAACCGCCTGCTGAAGCGGTCCAGAGATTTCGCTCTGGTAAAGGCGGATAACAGCGTCACCGGGCCCGTCGCCAGGGAAGCTTTGGCTCAGTTGCAGGTTGACGAATTGGGGCTGGACCAGTCTGACCGCAGGTTGCTGGAGAGCATAATAGACAAATTTTCCGGCGGACCCGTGGGACTGGAAACCCTGGCGGCCTCAATCAACGAGGACGCGGACACCATCATGGACGTTTGGGAACCTTACTTGTTGCAGTTGGGATTCATTGAGCGCACACCCCGGGGACGGGTTGCCACCAAACTGGCTCACGATTATTTGGGCCGTCCCTACTCGAAGCTGGACCCCAGCGACCAAGCCCGGTTGTCCGGGTTCTAGGCAAAAAACTACAGTTTTCGCCCTTATTTAATTTCTTAATGCCGACGACCTCCTTCCACTTAAGCCCGCTGCCGTCATTCGGCAAAGCCGGGAATCCATCAGAGGTCTCAACCGGGAGTCTCGGATCAGCGGCCCGCGCCGTCGTGGAGGTCTGTGACATCGGCTACTTATCCTTAGATATTCAGACACTTGCGGCGCATTCAATTTGCCTTGCGTGTGAATCTAGGGCTACAATATTCAGACTGGTTTGAGAATCGGACTTGCCTCACTGGGGATTCACTGATTTTGCATCAAAAGAGAGCCTTATAGCATTGAGAACATTGGAGTCTAAGTCACCGGAGTCTGGGCCTGCCGTGCGCCAGGACGGCGTTGATGCCAAGGCCTCGCATTTGGTTCCCTTGGACGAGTTGCTGGAAGCTGCGGCTCAAGGCGCAACCATCGGCGAAGGGGAGTCGGCCGCTTTGGTAGGCGTAGACGGCAGCCGCCTTAAAGACCTTTGCGCTGTGGCGGCTCAGCTTCGCAACCAAGGTAAAGGCACCACCGTAACCTTCTCCCCCAAGGTTTTTATTCCTCTGACCAGGCTCTGCCGGGATTTTTGCGGTTACTGCACCTTCCGCCAAGACCCTTCCTCCACCGTCGGCGATCTTTTCATGACCCCCGAGGCAGTCTTGGACGTGGCCCGGGCCGGCCAGCGCTTGGGTTGCACCGAGGCCCTTTTCACCTTGGGCGAGCGACCGGAGCAAAGGTACCCTGAGGCCAAGGCTTGGCTGGAGCGGCGAGGCTTTTCCACCACCCTGGAATATTTGGCCCACGTCTGCAAGCTGGTTGCCCAGGAAACGCAGATGCTGCCCCACGCCAACCCTGGCACCATGAGCCGAAG
>JACZRM010000324.1 GCA_022576105.1 Chloroflexota bacterium
ACAAGGTGATGGGCCTGCGCTACGGAGAGAAGCCGAACCAGCAAGGGGCACTGTATACCGTGTCGGGTAGGCCCTCCGGGGGCATCGCCACCGCCCAACAGCTGCACGGTCGGGAGCTGTCTTTCAACAACCTGATGGATGCCGACGCGGCCTGGCGCATCGTCAGCGACTATTCGGAGCCGACCGTGGTGGTGATCAAGCACGCCAATCCCTGCGGACTGGCCACCAACAACGACCTGGCCCAAGCCTACCAAAACGCCTATCAGGGCGATACCGTGTCGGCTTTTGGCGGCATTGTCGGATACAACCGGACGGTAACCGCCGCCGCCGCTGAGGCCATGGGGCCGGTTTTCTATGAAGTAGTGGTGGCTCCAGGCTACGAACCGGCGGCACTGGAAATTCTGGAAAAGAAGCGAAACCTGCGGATATTATCGGTGAATCCAGACCAGAAAAACTCCAACGGCAGCGCTTACGACGTTAGGCCGATTACCGGCGGGGTCCTGGTGCAAACGCCGGATACTATCGAAGAAGACCCGTCCGCGTGGCGGACCGTGACCGAGCGGGTTCCCACCGAAACCGAGTTGGCCGACCTGGCCTTTGCCTGGAAAGCCGCCAAACACGTCAAGTCCAACGCCATTGTGTTTGCCAAGGACCAGACACTGGTGGGTATGGGCGCCGGCCAGCCCAACCGGGTGGTCAGCGTGCACCTGTCGCAAAGGTCCGCGGGCGCCAAAGCCCCGGGCAGTGTGCTGGCTTCTGACGCTTTCTTCCCTTTCCCAGACAACATTGAACTGGCGGCGGCGGCGGGTATTACCGCCATCGTCCAGCCGGGTGGGTCGATCAGAGACGAAGAAGTGATCGCGGCGGCCAACGAGCACGACCTGGCGATGGTGTTTACCGGCGTGCGCCATTTCAGGCATTAGTGCGGTTAGCGCAACGCCGCCCGGCAACGTAGAAACCCTGAATGCCAGCTTCAGTTGACATAATACTTCCGGTCTACAACGAGGAAAAAGACCTCCCCAACAGCGTCGAAAAACTCACCAAGTTCCTGGCAGCGAATTTATCCAATCCCTGGCAGATTACCATTGCCGACAACGCTTCCACCGACTCCACCGGACCGGTATCCCAAGACCTGTGCCGGCAATACCCCAACGTCAACTACCTGCACCTGCCCCGGAAGGGACGAGGCTGGGCTTTGCGGACGGCTTGGCTGCAAAGCTCCGCTGACATCGTCAGCTATATGGATGTTGATCTGTCAACCGATATTGTCCACTTCCCGGCAATGGTGGCGGCGTTGGAGTCGGGGTACCAGGTAGCGGTGGGCAGCCGCCACAGCCGGGGCTCTCGGGTCACCCGGGGCTTCAAACGCGACTTCATTTCCCGCTCTTACAATTTGATGGTCAAGGTGATGTTTTTCACGTCATTTCCAGACGCACAATGCGGATTCAAGGCGTTGCGCCGGGAAGCCGCTCAGGCGATCGTTCCCCACATTGAAAACAATAACTGGTTCTTTGACACCGAGCTGCTAATCATCGCCGCCAAGAACGGTTACCGCGTCAAGTCGGTTCCAGTGAAGTGGGAAGATGACCCGGCCAGCAGCGTAGACGTGGTTGCCACCATTACCGAAGACCTGAAGGGGTTGCTGCGCCTTCGATTTGGGGGAGTACCACGGGTAAAACGGCCAGATGCCGCAGGTTAGTCTGTGCGGTATTATTTGCCAGACATTTTACTCGCTCATGGTTCGACACGCCTGTCCCTTCGATAAACTCAGGGCAGGCTCTGAGCCTGCCGGAGGGCTCACCACGAGCGCATTCTATGCGGTAGGCTCTCTCCCCCTTTGGCAAGGGGGAGATTGAGAGCGGGTTAAGTGACAGCTCTCCCTCACCCCAACCTCGCAAGCTCGGTCTCGCTTTTCCTTGAGGGGCATTGCCTCAAAAATCATTTTGAACTAGTGGAGAATCTGGCTCACTCGATTTTAGACCCTTCGCCAAGCTCAGGGAAACATTAAAGGCGAGCTCCTGATCTCAATCATACTCCACAATTGGCACTTTTGGGGCAACGCTCCTTGTGGGCTAGGGGCCGGAGGGTGAGGAAGACAACCTGCACCGCTTAGTAATACAATCTCCGCGGTACAATCTCTGGAATTCAAATTAGCGAAGCATTCTCGGCATAGCTACAGGAGGCATCAATTCATGGAACTCGGGCTCAAAGGCAAGAACGTTTTGGTTACCGGCGGCGGCTCCAACATTGGGCGGGCCATCGTGCACGCCTTCGCCGCCGAAGGGTCCAACATTACCATCGCGGAGTTAGCCCCGGAACAGGTT
>JACZRM010000325.1 GCA_022576105.1 Chloroflexota bacterium
CTGGGTGGCTGCTGGCCGGAGGAATCGTGTTCCTGGTGGGCGGCGGCCTGGACCTATTCGACGGCGCACTGGCCCGCCTTACCGGCAAAGAGAGTGCATTTGGCGCGCTGCTAGACTCGGTGTTCGACCGGCTGGGAGAGGCCAGCCTATTCGTCGGAATGGCGGTCTACGGCCTCCGGGCTGGCTTCGACGACTTCTTCTTATCATTTTTCGTGACCGTATTGCTGCTGGCCTTGATATTTTCCCAGGGCGTCAGTTACCTGCGGGCGCGCGGGGAAGGCTTGGGCGCATTCACCAAGGCCGGCCTGATGACCCGCACTGAGCGGGTAATCATTTTGGGAATCGGTCTGATGGTCGATGGGATAGTTGGCTTTCCGGTTATCGTGTGGGTGCTGGTGGCGATTGCCGCCGTATCGTGCGTCACGTTGTTTCAACGCATGTACACCATCCGCAAGTTGCTGGACTAGCCGGTTGCAGACGCCGAAACGTCATCCGGCACGAATCCCCGGCGTGCATTCAAGCACAGCTAGGGTTATAAATGAATAATCCGGTCCCCTAACTATTTACCGGCAATGGGAACTTAACGTCACTAAATCTATATCTAACTACTACAACCATGAGTAATACTGGCCAGGAGAAGAAATCGTGCCCAAAGAAATTAAGGTGGAAATTGATGGACGGGGACTGCGGGTGGCAATTGTCGTAGCCAGGTTTAACGAGTTTGTAACGCGTCGGCTGCTGGAAGGAGCCGTTGAGACGCTGACCCGTCATGGGGTTCAGGATAGCGACATCACTCTGTCCTGGGTACCCGGGTCTTTTGAATTGCCGGTGGTGGCTCAGACCTTGGGCCAGACCGGGCAGTACGATGCCATTATCTGTCTGGGAGCCGTGATCAAGGGAGAGACCGACCATTACGAAATGGTGGCCAACCAGTCTGCCGCCGGAATCAGCGCGGCCGGCAGAGAGACCGGAGTGCCTACTATCTTTGGCGTGCTGACCACTGAAAACATGGAGCAGGCCATCAACCGCGCCGGTGGCAAATCGGGCAATCTGGGGAGCAACACCGCCACCACCGCAATCGAAACCGCCCGATTGGTGCAGGCCATCAAAACCGCTTAGCCAAGCTATTAAGCAACATATAGAATAGTGTCTGGTAAGTCCCTTCCCCTTGCTAAGGGGAAGGTTAGGAAGGGGTCGCATAAACCCCCTATGTATCTCCCCCTTATCAACTTGGAGAGCAATCTTTCAGATAACCAGTAAGACTCGTTGCCGGGAGGAGTGGACATGAGATTCGGCGTTATTGTTCCCAACAATTGGGGCATTGAAGACCCGCAGCAGATGCTGTCGATTGGGCCCTTGGCGGAAGAACTTGGATATGACTCGGTCTGGGTTATGGACCACCTGTTCAACAACGGGTACATTCGGGAGCGATTAGACGACAAGCCTTATTACCATCCGCTGGCCACGCTTTCCCATCTTTCCGCCACCACCAAAAAGGTGATGTTGGGCACCTCGGTGTTGGTGCTGCCCTACCACAACCCGGTAGAACTGGCCAAGTATACCGCCACTCTGGACCAGATGTCCGGTGGCAGATTAACCTTGGGCGTGGGCGTTGGGGCCATGACCGAGGAGTTCAACGCCCTGGGTATATCCTTGAAGCAGCGGGGATCATTGACCAATGAGTCTATCTCCATAATGAAGGAGCTGTGGACCAATGAGGACCCCAGCTACCACAGCCGCCGCTGGGACTTTGCCGATTTGAAATTCTCCCCCAAGCCGGTGCAAAAGCCCCACATTCCCATCTGGGTCGGCGGCTCCAGTCCTGGAGCATTGAAGCGGGCGGCCACGTTGGGTGATGGTTGGCACGCATCGGGCGTTGGCCCCGAGCACTACAGCATCTGTCGCCGGGAAATACAGGAAATGGCGCAAGCCGCGGGAAGGGACCCGGATGAGTTGACCTGGTCCGTACGGATTGATGTGTCGGTCAAGGGGATGCCCACCAGCGAACGGGCGGCGGGCCGGCAGGGCGGTATTCCCGGGGACGACATCGATCAAATGATTGCGGGGATCAGCGCCTACCAGAACGCCGGGGTGGAACATATGGTGCTGGTGATCGGCACTGGTCAGGTGCCCGTGATTCGGGATCTGATGGAGACCATGGCTGAGAAAGTGATACCGGAGTTTCGCTAAGCAGCTACTTGCCGTCTCCTATACTCTCTTCTTCTTCGCCTGGCTTTTGACGGTCGGCCACATACTGCTGCAAATTGCCCCAGTCTTGAATCAGCCCCTG
>JACZRM010000326.1 GCA_022576105.1 Chloroflexota bacterium
AGTTGGGTGAGGTCATCCCCACGATGTTGCGACTGAGAAAGTCGGGCTGCTTGTCCATTTCCCAAAAAATGATGTGGGGCATGAAGCCATCGGGCAGGGCGGCACTCATCAGCGTGGTCAGCTCGGCTTTGGCCTGGTCCAAATCGAGATGGGTCAGGGCGATGGCGTGGAAACAGGAATCCCAGAACCATTGGAAGGGGTAGCCCCGCAAGGAAGGAACGACGAAGCTGAATTCTTGGCCGTTCCAGTCGGCAACGCCCTTACGCAGGTTGGTCAGCAGAATTTTGCGGGCACCTTCTTCAAGAGCTTGGCGGTCCATTGATTGTTTCTCCCTGATTGTTTCTCCCGGATTCGGTTTTCTGGAATTAGATTGCCTAATTAAGAGGCCCTAACGTAATAAATATTCGTGTCTTTCTGAGGAGCGGAGCGACGAAGAATCTAAAGTCCTGCAGCACAAAACCTCATACGAGAACAGTACCCCTACACCATAACTAGTGGAGTTAGAATTCTCGGGCGGTACAGAAACTTAGAAAGGTTCTGATACCAAGGTGTTTAGACCCTTCTCGGAGTTTATCCTGAGCTGGGCCGAAGGGCTCAGGGTGACATCCCCCTATTTTGCTAGACGCTCTAAGTTTGATAGATAGCCAGATATTTTTCGACCACCGACGGCCAGGTAAACTCTTTTTGCGCGTAATCCCGGGCTTCGGCACCCAGCTTCTGGCGGTAAGCGGCGTCGTTGACCAGCCGCACCATTTCAGCCACCGCAACGTCGTGGTCGAATCGCGGCGCCACCACGGCGCCTCGCGTGAGCAGCTCCCGGTTGGAACCTACGTCATGGGTCAGCACCGGCACGCCGGACAACATTGCCTCAAAATACACCAGTCCAAAGGCCTCGTAATGCGAGAAAAGCGCGAAAAGATCGGCCTGGGCGTACCACTGAGCCAACTCAGCGTCGCCCAACTCGCCGGTTAATAGCACCTCCGATTCCATTTCCATACTCTGGACCATAGCCCGCAGAGATTCTTCCCCGCCCTCGTCTTGTCCCACCAACACCAGCCTGGCCGGACGCTGGAACTGTGCTCTAGCCGTGTGGTATACCTGCAGCAGCCAGTCCTGTCCTTTGTGCTGCCCCAGCCGGCCCACGCAGAGGATGGTCACTGAATCGCTATCAGCGCCCGCAGCGGGTGCAGCCAGCGCCGACGCGCCCCAGCCGATGACGCTCTGCTTGCCGGTGGGCGCCCAGTAGTCCCGGTGCACCTGGTTTGCTTCTTGCTGGGTCAGGGATACTACATGGTCCATTACGTTACAGATGAAACCGTTAATCGGCCTGAGCCACCAGCGGATGACCGGCAGGGTGTGGTATGAAGGAGTGAACACAAACCGGGCGCGGCGGCGGTACCAGAACCAGCTCCACAGGTGTCCCCAGCACCAGCCATCGCCCACGAAGTGGATGACGTTGGGGTTGAATTCTTCAATATACCGGCGCACCTGGGCCGGGGAGAACCAGACCAGCGGCACCGAATATAGCGGAATGGATTTTTTGGGGAAGCCCTTCAACCGGTAAATGGAGATGCCTTCCGGCGTGGATTCCCGGTCCGGCCACTCTGGATGCGGGACGCGAGGAAAGGCATACTTGGTGGTCAGCACCCCTACCGCCTCCACCGCCGGGGAGTCGATCAATCCAAAGGAGAGTTGTTCAATCGCCCGCTCAATACCGCCCAGATAAGGACGGAAGTAAGGGGTCAAGAACATTACTCGCAGAGGAGGACTGCTCATACAGTGCCTCCGTATAAAATCCGATTAGCTGCTCAAAGCCTCTGCCAGGGCGTTCCCCCAAACACTGCTGATGTCGGCCAGGGCCAGATCAACCTGCTTTCCCATCTGAAAGCGGGACCCGCCGGTAACGCCCAATTCCAGCAGCGGCACTCCCAGTTCGCCGGCGACGCCGCTCAGCCAGGCTAGCTGAGCCGGGGCTAATGATACCACAATGCGGGATTGACCCTCGCCGAAAAGGGCCACATCCCACCTTTTGGGAAGATGCCCCAACGCAGGGCCACCCACAAAGCCAATGCCGCCCAGGATGCTGCATTCGGCCAGGGCCACCGCCAGTCCGCCATCGGAGCAGTCGTGCGCCGACAACACGGTCCCATCGGCTATCGCCCGGCGGCACAACTCTTGAACCCGCTTCTCCAGCCCCAGATTGATGTACGGCCGGCCCGCCACCCGTCCGTGCACCACCTGCAAATACTCGCTACCGGCCAGGTCGGCGGCGCGCGGCTTCAAACTGT
>JACZRM010000327.1 GCA_022576105.1 Chloroflexota bacterium
CGGTAACGTTGGCCTACAACCAGGTGATCACCGGAGACCCAACAACGTTCCCAATTATGGTCTATGCCGACCAGCAATTTGGCCCCAACTCCAATGCGCTGGGCTTTGGACCCGACCGGGGTATGGGCTGGGCCATTGATCCCTATCCTGGTCATAGCCCCAGAGATGGTCTAATCAATGCCCAACTCAATACCTTCTCAATAAATGTAGAGCTGTTGGGCTGGGGCATCGGGTCGTTGCTGCTGGCCTCGGTAATGATTTTTTCCGGCACACTGCGACGCAGCGATTACCTGATGCTGGCGGTGATAGTAGCGGTATTCATTCCTCACTTTTTCTACTACTTTAGCGGCGGTCCGGATTTTGGGGCGCGGTACTGGTTCTTGATGATAATTCCAGGCGTAGCACTGACCGCCCGGGGCATTCAATTTTTGGAATTGAAATTAAGAAACTGCGAGGGTAGGGTTACCAAGGAAACGGTTACCAGAGATGCGGTAACCAGAGATACCGTTGTTAAGGGGAACGCGTGGGTAACGGTTGCGGTGGTGGCATTGTCCGTGATGACCCTGGTCAACTACATGCCCTGGCGATCATTGGATAAATACCATGACTTTCGGGGCATGGAACCCGGCATTCGTGAGTTGGCCGCGACCTACGACTTTGGCCGGAGCCTGGTGTTGGTTACCGGGAACAGGCATCCGGATTATGCTTCAGCCTCCATTTACAACCCGTTGGACCTGGAGGCCGACGTGCCGATTTACGCTTGGAACGTGAACGCGGAAGTGCGCTCCCAGGTGTTGAGCGCCTATTCCGACCGGTTGGTATGGTTCGTGGACGGCCCTTCCATCACCCAGGATGGGTACCAGGTCACCAAGGGCCCAACACCCGCCAGAGAATTGTTAGGGGAGCGGGACACCGCACCTTGACCCACTTGAAGCCGCAACCTGATCAAAACTTTGAATAATGGGACAGGATAAGGGCGAATCAGGCTATCAGGGTCTTCCGGTCGTGGTCTTTGGAGCGTCGGGATTCATTGGCCGGTGGGTGGCGCGCCGCCTTTGTGCGCAAGGAGCACAGGTTCACCTGGTAGTCCGAAACGTTGCCACAGCTAAACCCATTTTGGCCGGGTTTGGCATCACCGGAAACATTGTCGAGTTGAATCTTGAAGACCTGGACGGCGTCGCCGGCTTGATTGAGCGGGCCGCCCCCTTCGTAACCTTCAACCTGGCTGGATACGGTGTAGACCGCTCAGAAACCGACCAGGATACTGCCTACCGCATCAATGCTCAATTGGTGGAGGCTATCGCTCAAGCGGTTTCCCAGTTCCGAAAACCGGATTGGTCCGGGTTGGACCTGGTGCATGTTGGATCTACCGCCGAGTATGGAGCCAATGGTGGTAATCGGTCCGAAGATTCCCCGGACGCCCACCCCAATCCTACAACCCTGTACGGCCGGTCTAAACTTGCCGGTACCCTTGCCCTGGAGAAAAGCTCCAAGCACCTGGGAATTAAGAGTCTGACTGCCAGACTGTTTACCGTCTATGGGCCGGGTGAGCATTCGGGACGATTACTGCCTTCGCTGCTGGAAGCTTCCCGCACCAGGCTCCCGCTGCCGTTGACTTCCGGCCAGCAGCAGCGTGACTTTACCTACGTGAAGGATGTCGCGGCCGGGCTGCTACGGTTGGGTCTGGCCAGGGCGAGACCCGGACAGATCGTGGACCTGTCTACCGGTCGGTTGACCTCGGTGCGGCGGTTCGTTGAGATAGCCGCCCAGGTGCTGGACATCCCACCGGAAAACTTGCAATTCGGTGCGATTTCAACCCCCCGACGGGAAAAAGAGTGGAACCTGGCGGAGACCCCGGTATCGGTCGAACCACTGCGCCGGTTGATTGGCTGGATTCCACCTACCGGAATCGAGGCAGGAATACGCAAAACGCAGGAATTCGAAATCGGGCAATAAACCCGGTTAACCAGACCCAAATATCATCCCGTCCAGTCCCAGACCTCCAGCGATTCGATGGCGAACAAGGAGACTCATAATGCGCATATTCATGGCTGACTTGGGTCACAACCAGCTTACGCTCAGCTCGGATGTGTATCCCTTGGGAATCGGCAATCTAGTGACCTACGCGCTGGCTCATGCGCAAGTGCGGGAACCATTGGAGTTTAAGATATTTCGTGAGCCGCTGGATCTGAAAGCCGCTCTTGACTCCGAGCCACCCGATGTTCTGGGCTTCAGCAGCTACTCCTGGAACCATAACCTATCTTGTCATT
>JACZRM010000051.1 GCA_022576105.1 Chloroflexota bacterium
CACAAACAGGTGGGTTGCTTCTTCACCCCTCTCCCAAAATGGGAGAGGGGCCGGGGGTGAGGGAATTACTTTACAAGAACCCCTAGTATTTGATGGAACCGCCGGGAGATTTTTCGGCGCCAATCCCCGGGCAGCGAGACTAACAGCAACTCGATAGGAGGCTTACCAATGGCTATTTTTCGGCTCTATACCGGGTCAGACGGCTTGTCCCACATGGAGGAACTGGACCTGTCTAACCAGCCCGACCTGACCAACTTGCACGATGCCAAGCATATTGTGTTCCGGTCTGCCGAACCCGGCCGTTTCAGCGACTGGCACAACGCGCCGCGCCGCCAGTACATCATAACCCTGTCGGGTGAGGCGGAAATTGGATTGCGCGATGGCACCATCCAGCATATTGGAGCGGGGGATGTAAACTTGGCTGAGGATATTGAAGGCAGCGGCCACACCACCAGAGTAGTGGGCAACGTGCCCCGGGTGACGGCGACCATACATCTGGAAGATTAACCGGAGAAAGTTAGTCTCAGATACGATGGTGCAATGCTTTGGGTAAGTCGCGGGAACAGTGCCCGCCGAACTAGCGGGCGCTGCCCTATGAATCCAGCATCTGCAATAACAGGGCCATGCGCACGTACAAGCCGTTTTCGGCCTGACGGAAACCGGCCCATCTGGGGTCCTTGGTACTGGTAATCAGTGATTCGGTACGCTGCATCGGGTCCAGGATCACGCAGTCCGGGCGGAGCTCCTGGAGCATCTCAGCATCAATCTTTTCTTTGGCCAGGCCCCGGTCCAACATCAGTTGGGTATGAGCGGCGGTGTCAGCGCCGTTGACATATATCGCGTCCAGGTCCTTGGCATAAGGGGCCAGGCTGGACTCGACGCTGATGTCCATGCCCGCGTTCTGACAGTAATTCATGACATCGGCGTTGGGCCGGCCAGTGTAAGGCATCAGCCGAACTTGCACGTCATTGAATTGGGCCAGGGTGATCAGCAGGGCGTTGACGTTGCGGTGGTTTACCCGGCCGGCAACCGCCAATTTGATACCGTCCACCTTCCCCAACTCTCGCTGCAAAGTATAGACGTCCAAAATTGCCTGAGTGGGGTGGTCAACATCGCTGCCGCCGTTGATTACCGAGACTACATCCGCTTCAGCGGCGGCGGATACCGCGCCGGGCTGGTTGGTGCGAATCACGATCACATCAAAGTGCAGGCAGGCCAAGAATTGTATCGTGTCCTCGATGTGTGAGGCAGCCTGGCTGGGGAAGAACTGAGACGCGTCTTCGGTAAAATGAATCTTCCCGCCCATTAGAGACATTGCTCGCTCAAAAGAATTGCGGGTCAGGAAGCTGGGTTCGTAAAATAGAGAAAATAGGGCCTTACCGGCCAGCTTGTTCTGGTCAATTGCCCCTTCGCGAAGCGCATTGCACGACGGAAATAGGTCTTGCTCCAGCCATTCCCGGGTTAGCTGGTGGCTATCGATCAAATGTGGCTTTTGGGTGGGAACTGGGGTTTCTAAACCGACGCTCTTGAATAAGTTCTCGATCATTGTCCAGTCCGAGTCAGGATTATACTTTTTCAGGCTTATTCCTGAATTTCTGCCCGATTATGGGGGTGTTCAGCCTGCGCCCCATTCTCGGCTTGTCTCGATGGTAATTGTCTGATGGGAGGAATATGGCGAAAGTGCGTGTCCTTTCGGGAACAAATCCGTTAAAATCCCGGTCGCCATTGCCGGTCCCCTCTGATCAGCCTTGCCTCAAATGTCATTCTGAGCGTAGCGAAGAATCTAGTTCACTCGATATTAGACCCTTCGCTGAGTTCATCCTGAGCCACTTCGACAGGCTCAGGACAGGCTGGGCCGAAGGACTCAGGGAGACACTACAATCCGCATGTTGGCTCCAACCACAGAAATCAACACTTTTGAGGCAACGCCCCTCTGACCTAAGGTGAACCTCCTTTAGTTTGATAACATTGGCCAACTCTGAAAACTCGGCTGCCTACACCCTTAACGACGGCCGAATAGGTGAGCAGGCCGACTGATCTGGGGTAAACCCGCCAATAAACGAGTCACCGGCAATTGCCGGTGACTCTACAGAAATCAGGTTTTCCAGTGTAGATTGACCGCGTCTAGTGCATCGGCGAGAATGCGGCGGGCGCCAGTATCTTGTTCTCCTGCTTGATCATGGACTCACGGTAGGAGCCGCCCGGCGGCCAGACTCCGGCTTCACGGGCCTCGGTGCGGATTCGGTCTCGATCTCCCATGCTTTCGTAAGGCCAGATGTGAACCCACTTGTTCAGGCCTCCCAGCTCGCTGAACATTCCCGCGGCCAACGGTGAATATTCTTCACGCTGCGGCAGGGCCTGGCCCCAGCTTTCCATCAGACCGGGGATAGCCCCTGGCAAAAAGGTGTAGGTGCGCATCTCGTAGACATTGCCCAGGGCCTGGTCGCCGCCCATTGGGCGCATGAATGGGGCAGGACTGTATATTTCCGTCTCCTGGCTAGCGATCAGGTCGGTACCGCGCATCTGCTGCAGGTCGGTGTCCTGCGCCATTGCGTCTCGCACCTCCTGACGGTGCTTCAGATTGTCGAAGGGCCATATGTGGACCACCTGGTTCAGAGGGCCGAATTCCACGTGCCAGAACCCGCCCAGTTTGGAATGTTTCTCCCGAAACGGCAATCGCTTGGCGAACCGCTCTTCAAATTCAGGCACCGCTCCCGGCTTTAGCGTGTAAGTCCTCAGTTCGTAGATCATAGCTCCTCCTCAAATTTGTTGGGCGTCTGTTGGCTCGCATAGGTAGTGAATTGCGAAATGACCTAATTTGTCGCGCCAAGTGTACCAACATTATTGGCCGTAGACAATCAAATGCAGCTAGCAATAATATATCAGTCGGGGTCCAAGAACGGGGCTTGGTCGCACCGGCGAACGCCGGTGTCCAGATACAATCGCTGTTCCGGCGCAAGCCGGAATGACGAGAACTAAACTAACACCCTACCCAGCTTGCAATCCAATCTGGGGGGCCGGCGCACCTTACATCGTCGCATATATCGCGGCTATGGTTTATCCTAGGATGCATCGTTGCGCCTGAGGGCGAAACCCTGAGGGCTGGACCCTGAAGGCTAAACAAGGAGGAATGCGGTGGCTGGAGCATTAAATGGAATCCGAGTAATCGACTTTGGGCAATATATTGCCGGGCCGCTGGCCGGGATGCTGTTGGCCGACCAGGGTGCTGATGTTATCAAGATTGACCCGCCAGGGGGGCCTGTCTGGCAGACTCCGGCCAACTCTACCTGGAACCGGGGCAAGCGCAGTATCCTGCTGGACCTGAAGCAACCTGATGATCTGGCGACGGCCCAATCGCTCATCGAGACCGCCGACGTAGTCCTGGAGAATTTTCGGCCTGGCGTGATGGAGCGTTTGGGGCTGGGCCCGGAAGCCATGACCGAGGCCAACCCCCGTCTGGTTTACTGCTCCATTCCCGGGTTCGCTTCCGATGATCCCAGGGCGCAAATGCCGGCCTATGAGGGGATAATCGGCGCGGCGGCGGCCACGTTTCGCCCGCCCAACAGCAAGAGCGACCGGCCGGTTTACACGGCAATACCCATTGCCTCCACCTACGGGGCATTCCAGTCGGTGGTGGCCATCGTCATGGCCTTGAACGCACGGCAACGCGACGGTGTGGGCCAAAGAATCGAAGTCCCACTGTTCGACAGCATGTTCCAGTCCATCGGCCGATTCGGGGTCCGGGTACACAACGCTGCTCCTGCGATTCCCACCCTGCAAGAACTTTGGGGCGGCATCTTCCACTGCAAGGACGATCAATGGGTGCGGTTCGGCGGCTCCGGCAACCAGAACTTCCGGCAATTTGTCGAGGCCGCCGGTATCACCTCCTGGGATGCCGAAGGCCTGACCGACCACAACCGTCCCCTGGACGATCCGGCGTTCAAGTCGGAGGCCCAGCGGCGGATTGCCGAACTGTTCAGGACTCGGACCGCCCAAGAATGGGAAGACTTGATTGCCGAGGCCGGCAGTGAAGGAGCGGTGTGCCGCACCAGCGCCGAGTGGTTTGACCATCCCCACGCGCGGGCGGCCCAGATGGTGGTGGAGGTTGATGACCAGGTCTACGGCAAGATGCTTCAGCCGGGAATTAACGCCCGCATGTCATTGACCCCAGGCGAAGTGCGTGGGCCTGCGCCAACCCCCGACCAACACCGGCAGCAGATTCTGGCGGAACTGAAAGCTGGCGTACCGGATACCAGCCCAAAATCAGACGGGCAGGCAGGCGCGCAATCGGTTGCGGGAACTGTTGCGGGAACTGTTGATGGAACAATGCGCGCGGCTCTGGACGGCATCAAGGTGCTGGATCTCTGTATCATCCTGGCCGGTCCCACCATGGGCCGCACCCTGTCCGAGTACGGGGCCGACGTAATCAAGATCGACAATCCCAAGCGGGGAGGAACCATTGCCCGTCACAACGACATAAATCGTGGCAAGCGCAGTATTCTGCTGGACTTGAAGTCTGACGCCGGACGGGATGTCTTCTGGCGCATGTTGGAGGACACCGACGTGGTGGCCCAGAATTACCGGGCCGGCGCTTTGGACAAGCTGGGGCTGGGCTACGAGGCAGTGCGCCGTCGTAAGCCCGATATTGTCTACGCTTCCCTGAACGCCTACGGTCATTTAGGGCCTTGGGCCGGGCGTCCGGGGCACGAAGGCTTTGCCCAGGCCGCCTCGGGAATGACCCGCCGTTTCGGCGGCGATGGCCAGCCGGAGTCGCAGCCCAATCCGATCAACGACTACGGAACCGGATTCATGGGAGCTTACGGAGTTGCGCTGGCCTTGCTTCACCGGCAGCGCACCGGACAGGGCCAGCATGTCGATTCGGCCCTGGCCTATACCGCCATGACCCTGCAGTCACCGTTCATGCAAATGTATGAGGGAAAACAGTGGGATGAGACCAGGGGGCAGGATGCGCTGGGCAGCGGGTCATTGCAGCGGGCCTATCAGGCCAGCGACGGCTGGTTTTTCCTGGGCGCACAGACCAAAGATTTGCCCCGTCTCTGCCAGGTTGAAGGTCTCTCTGGTATCGATGAGCTGGCCGTTGAGGCCCTGGCCCCATCTTTGGAGGAACGCTTCCTGGGCAATACGGTAGACGCCTGGGTGCGTCGGCTGACCGAGGCCGGTGTCGGCGCGCAGAGGGTTGTAACCAACCCCAGGGAGTTGATGACCGACCCCTGGGTGATTGACCACGGGCTGAGCCTGACTCGGGAGCATAGTGACCTGGGCCCGGTGACTACCTGCGGTCCGGCCCCGCGATTGTCCCGCACTCCGGTGCGGCCGGGCGGCCCCGCCACCAAACCGGGTTCCGACGTTCAAGAAGTTCTGACCGAGTTCGGAATGGGCGGGGATTACCAGCGGCTGTTGGATTCGGGAGTGATCCTCACCGAAGGCGTCACGGCGGGATGATGCATTGCGGTTGGCGCTAAGGGGGCGTATGGCGAATCAGCGCAAAATGCGGTTAGGGGCGTTTCTGGCCGGTACCGGCAGCAACATGGCTTCGTGGCGGCACCCCCAGGCGGTGGCCGACGGCGCGATCAACCTGGAATACTATAAGACGCTGACCAGCAAAGCCGAAGCGGCCAAGCTGGACTTTGTGTTCTTTGGGGATGGACTGTACATCAGCGAAAAGTCGCACCCTATTTTCCTCAATCGATTTGAACCCTTGACCCTGCTGGCCACCCTGGCCGCCCACACCACCCACATTGGACTGGGAGCCACCCTGTCCACCACCTACAGTGATCCCTACACCGTGGCCCGCCAGTTCGCCTCCATTGACCACATCAGCGGCGGACGGGCCGGTTGGAACATCGTTACATCGCCGCTGGAAGGCTCGGCCCTCAACTACAGTCGAGCGGAACATCCCCAGCACGATCTGCGTTACCAGATGGCCGATGAATTCTTGGAAGTAACCAAGGGCCTGTGGGACTCGTGGGAAGACGATGCTTTTGTTCGTAACAAGGAGACCGGTCAGTTCATTGACCCCAGCAAGATGCACCGGGTCAACTTTCGGGGGGAATTTTATTCGGTGCAGGGCCCGCTGAACATATCCAGGTCGAAGCAGGGCCGGCCGGTGCTGATTCAGGCGGGTTCTTCCGAGGCTGGGAAAGAGTTTGCCGCCAAGCACGCCGACGTGATATTCACCGGTCAGTCGACACTGGAAGACGCCAGGAATTTCTACCAGGATATTAAGGGTCGGGCGCTTAAAAACGGCCGAAACCCGGATGAGGTATTGATTCTGCCCGGATGCGCACCCATCGTGGGGCGAAGCGCCGAGGAGGCGGAACAGAAATACCAGGAAATCGCCAATCTGGTGGTCATTGAAGACGCCTTGAACTACCTGGGACGCTACTTCCAAGACCTGGACTTCACCCAATATGGCCTGGACGACCCCTTTCCCGAGTTGGGCGATTACGGACGAAGCGGCTGGGAAAGCGCGACGGACAAACTAAAGAAACTGGCCAGAGATGATAAGCTCACCTTGCGCCAGATGGCCATCAGGACCACCACTCCGAAAACAGTTTTCGTCGGCACTGCGACCCAAGTGGCCGACACCATGCAGGCCTGGTTTGAAGCGGGAGCCGCTGACGGGTTCATGGTGAACTGCGCCGTTCTGCCGGTGGGTCTGAACGATTTCATCGGTGAGGTGCTGCCGATACTGAAGCAGCGGGAATTGTTCCGCACCGAGTACGAATACGATACGCTGCATGAAAACCTGGGCCTGCCGATTCCCCAGAACCAGTATCAGTCCCTGGCCAAATCTCAGCCGTCCAAGAGCAAGGCCGGATAGCGGCCATTAATCGAAGGGTCATTCGGTGGCACATGGAACCCAGATGTGCCTGATCCAAGCGCCGGAACAGTGTCTACAGTTGACGCCCAATACGCACGTTGCTACACTCCACCACACTAAGCGCCGGTAGCGGATACTGAGCGCGGCTTACTTGGAAATTAGTGGAAACTACTGAAAACCTGAGGAGGTACTCAAATTGGTCGAGCAGCAAGCTGCAATCCTTAGCCCCCAGTCATTGATCGACGAGTTTAAAAAGAACGGCGTTACCCACGTTGTCACCATCCCAGACAGCGAGACCAACTATTTGTATGAGTTGATGTCGGAACAACCCTGGCTGGAGGTTATACCCTCTACCCGAGAAGGGGAGACATTTGCCATTGCCCTGGGTCTGATCATCGGCGGCAAAACACCGATCTGCCTGATTCAGAACACCGGCATGTTGGAATCCGGCGACTCCATTCGTGGCATGGCCATAGACTCCGGCTTCCCCCTGGTTTTCATGGTGGGGTATCGGGGTTGGACCCGGCACGGCGTTATCAGCGACTCGGTGGCGCGTTACACGGAACCGTTCCTGAACGCAATGCGCATCAACTACTACCTCCTGGAACAGGACGTAGACAGCGAGCGCATTTCCCTGGCATTTGACGAAACCCGCAGTACCCGTCGTCCAGTGGCGGTGCTGGTGGGCGACGAATATCACGGGTTCAACCGGTAGGATTCGTCTTATTTCTGAAGATCGCGGCATGATTATTTATGCCTAAAGCCGCTCATCCCTGCATGGTCCCTCAACCCCGGCCCCGCTCCCCCAGGGACAGCGGTGGACCAGCAGTAAGCATGGTCGGGGTGAGGGCTTTGAAATCACGGTCTATAATTTTTCTGACTGGAGACGCGACATGATTCACACCAACGACGTATTCCATGCATTCCAGGAACACCGCAACAAAGCAATAGTGATTCCCACCGGCACCGCTGGGCGCCTGTGGACCGACCACAGCACCGACCAGAATCGAGACCTGAACGTGGGCGGCGCAATGGGCCAAACAACTTCGGCGGCGCTGGGAGTGGCATTGTCCATGCCCGATGAAAAAGTCGTTTTGTTTGACGCCGAGGGCGCTTTGTCCATGAACATGGGTATCCTGGCCACTATTGCCGGCAAGAAGCCAAAGAATTTCCTCCATATCTTGATGGACAACGAGTGTTACGCCACCACCGGCGGCCAGCCGGTGCCCAACGCTCAGGAAATCAACTACGCCGGTATGGCCAAAGAAGCGGGATATACTGCGGCCTACAATTACGACAACCTGGAGGACTTCACCAACAACATTGAGGGTCACATGAAGGAGACCGGGCCGGTCTTCATTGGCATCAAGGTCGTGCCGATGGTCGAGAACGAGCCGATTGGAATGCGGCAGCGTAGGCCGGTGCGCAGCCGGGCTGAAAGCATCAAAGGCCTGCAGGGCGAACTTGGCATCGCCGCGCCCTGATCTAGGACGAGTTGCCTGGCTGAAGGACTCGGCCCGGGTTGCTCACGCGTCCCCGCCCCTTCTCCCATTGGTTGCTTATTACACGACAGTTTTAGTTAACGGCATCCTCGCCCCTTGTGGAAGAGGACTGAGGTGAGGGGTATCACCCTCATCCCAACCTTCTCCCATCAAGGGAGAAGGGGCTCTGTCCCGTTCTGCCGGATTACCTATAGTTCTACTCCAACGCGGACAAGACACCAAGCTTTTTGAACACCCTCTAAAACTAGGCCCTTTAGCTCGTTCGACTAAGTTTACCATCATAAATAGTCCGGCAATAGCCCGGCCGGTCTGCCCGGAGTTGGCAGACCGTCGAGCCGGATTTTTCTGTCCCATTTATCCCTATCACAATCCTGATGTTATAATGTGGCCCGGCCACGGCCCCAAGTAACCCTAATGCCAGGCCGAAGGTTGGGCCCGCCTACGCGGTGGATACGAGGAGAGAAGCAAGTATGGCCCCAAAGACCATGTTCGAAAAAATTTGGGAAGACCACCTGGTTCACGAAGAAGCGGGTCAGTCCTCGATAATCTATATCGACCTGCATCTGGTCCACGAGGTGACCTCCGCCCCGGCCTTTGAGGGTCTCCGCATGG
>JACZRM010000052.1 GCA_022576105.1 Chloroflexota bacterium
ATGCTATCCTGGCGAAGCTTGTTCATCACCAGGGTCAGTTCTGGGGATAGCGAGTTGGCGTTGTCGGTTGCGCTGCGCATTGCGACCATTCGGGCCGCCTGCTCGCTGGCCACAGCCTCCAGTATGGCATGGTACACCTCCATGTCCACGAACTGGGGCAATAGGGTACCCAACACCGTAGCGGCGTCGGGTTCGTAGATATAGCCCGCTTTCTCCGACCCGCTCAATGGAGCCGGGTCCATCGGCAGCAACTTTTCGACCACTGCCCGCTGCGACATGATCGAGACGAACTTGGCATAGACCAGATAGACCTGGTCAACTTCACCCTGCTCGTATGATTCAATCAGCATATGGGAAATGGCCGTGGTGTCGGTTAACGAAGGCCGGTCGCCCAGGTCAGTGAATACCGCCTGCACGTCCTGGCCGGTGCGAACCATAAAATCCCGCCCTTTGCGGCCAACCACCACGGTTCGTACTGGGACCTGCTGTGCCAAAATAAACTGGGCCACCGCCCGGTTGATGGTAGAATGCAACCCGCCGGCCAGCCCCCGGTCGGGAGTAATCGACAGGACTCCGATTCGCTGCACCGGCCGGACTTCCAGCAGCGGATGGCCGGCGGTGGTACCGTCAGTGGGTTGGGCCGCCAGGTGGGTTATCAACTCCTGGATTTTCTCGGAGAAAGGCCGGCCTTCCAACACCGCGTTCTGGGCCCGGCGCATCTTTGACGCCGCCACCAGCGACATGGCGTTGGTTACCTTGCCGGTGTTCTGGACGCTGCGAATACGCCGCCTGATGTCTCTTACGCTAGGCATACTTTATTGATTGCCATTTCTAGATTGCCATTCTTGGATTGCCATTCCTGGTATTTGATCCGACCACCGTGTTGCACCTGGCCCGGATCGGTCGGGACTCTGGTTGAATTCGGAGCTACGGGCCAGCGGATATTTCCTCAAATTCTAAGTAGGTGACTTAAAAGTCCCTAATCTTGCTAAGTCCTGAAACACGCCACTGGGAGTGGATTTAGATGTCGTTCTGAGCCGAAATGCCCTGGGGGGCGAAGAATCTTAGATTCTTCGGTGCCCTGCTCCCTCAGAATGACAGGAATGTCCATTTTATTAGGCCCCCTTAGACCTGCTGCAGGTATACCCCCAATACTTTTACCCCTGGCTGCTGAAAGTGGCCTTGAAGTCGTTAATGGCTTGGGTCATGCTGGTTTCAATCTCGTCGCTTATGTCCCCGCTATCGGCAATGGCCTGGGCAATTTCCGGGTGGGTATCGCCCATGGTGCGCAGCAACTGCTCTTCAAACGCGCCACAACGGTCGATTGGGATGTCATCCATTAGACCGGCGTTCACCGCAAATAGGATGATAACCTCTTGCCCCAGAGTCAATGGCTGGTACTGGGCCTGTTTCAGGATTTCAGTTGATAGCTGTCCCCGGGCCAACTGGGCTCTGGTGGCCGCGTCCAGGTCAGCGGTGCCGAACTGGGCGAAGCTGGCCAACTCCCGGTATTGGGCCAGGTCCAGCCGCAAACGCCCGGCCACCCGACGGACTGCCCGGGTCTGGGCCGCCCCGCCCACCCGAGACACCGATAGGCCCACGTTCACCGCCGGACGGATACCAGAGTTGAACAATTCCTGCTCCAGGTAGATCTGACCGTCGGTGATAGAAATAACGTTGGTGGGAATATAGGCCGATACATCACCCGCTTGCGTTTCAATGATCGGCAGCGCGGTGATCGAACCCCCGCCGTGTTCTTCGTCTAACCTGGCGGCGCGCTCCAGCAAACGGCTGTGCAGATAGAATACATCGCCGGGGTAGGCTTCCCGGCCGGCGGGTCGCCGCAGCAGCAAAGACATCTGCCGGTAGGCCCAAGCATGCTTGGTCAGGTCATCGTATACGATCAGCACGTCCTTGCCCTGAGCCATGAACTCCTCGGCCATAGCGCACCCGGCGTAGGGTGCAATGAACTGCAAAGGCGCTGGTTCACCGGAACCGGCGATTACCACAATGGTGTGGGTCATGGCGTTGTTCTCTTCCAGCGTCCCCACCACCTGGGCTACCTTACTTTGCTTCTGGCCAATCGCCACATAGATGCAGATCAGGTCGCCGCCCTTCTGGTTGATGATGGCGTCCAGAGCGATGGCGGTTTTGCCGGTGGAACGGTCGCCAATTATCAGCTCCCGTTGCCCCCGACCGATGGGAATCATGGCGTCAATGGCCTTGATGCCGGTTTGAACCGGTGTGTCCACCGACTTGCGCACCACCACGTTGGGCGCCTCCTGCTCCACCGGGCGGATACCGGTGGTGTTCACCGGTCCTTTGCCATCCAATGGCCGGCCCAGGGGGTCTACCACGCGGCCAATCAGAGCGTCCCCCACCGGCACCTGAATAATTTGTCCAGTGGAGCGCACCCGGTCGCCTTCCTTGATGGCATTGGCATCGCCCAAGATGGCCGCTCCCACCAGGTCTGATTCCAGGTTCATTGCCACGCCCATAATATCGTTGCCAAAGTCAATGAGCTCGTTGGAGCGAACTCCCTGCAAGCCTTGGATACTGGCGATACCGTCGCCAATTTGCACGACGGTACCAACGTCCACCAGGGTTAAATCGCCGCCAAATTCTTCGATCTGGCGCCGTATCAATGAAACAATTTCTTGACCCCTAATTGCCATAGAAGTCTCCTTTTACTGGTTTAAGAACCCGCAACCGTTACTTCAGACCGAATTTGCTGGCGCAACGCTTCCAGCCGGGACTTGGTACTTCCGTCCAATAGCTGGTCGCCAATCTGAATAATCACTCCGCCCAAGATAGATTCATCGACCTGGGTGGATACTACAACTTCCTTCTTGGTCAGGTCGGCCACGAATTGGGTAATTCGTTGCAATTCCTGATCGTCCAACGGCACTGCCGAGGTCACTTCCACCTTCTGCCGCCCCAAGTGGGCGTCCAGCAGACTGATGTACCCCAGGTTGACATCGTGTACCGATGCAACCGCCCCTCGGGTCACCAGGAGAGAAATCAGGTTCTTGACCAGGGGATTTACATCCTTGAGAACCGCCTCAATCCCGCCGATTTTCCTTTCCAATGGAACTTCAGCGTGGGAAAGAAAGGCGCGAAAATCTTCGTCTTGCAGCACCTGTTCAGCAAAGGCCAGGTCGGTGGCCCACGGTTCTAGCTGGTCCTGGTCCAACGCCAACTCAAAGATGGCCTGAGCGAAGCGCGCTCCCGATGCCCGTTTTGCCATGCCTTAAGCGCCTCGCCCCAGGCCGCTGCTTTCGTCCAGCACCTGGGCGATAAGCTCTTGATGCGCTTGGCGGTCGACGGAACGTCGAATTACCCGTTCAGCAGCGGTTATGGCCAGATCGCCGAAGCTGACCCGCACTTCGTCCAGCGCTGCATCTCGCTCCCGCTGAATATCGGTGCGGGCGCGCTCAACAAAGGCCTCCGCTTCCTGGCGGGCGCGACCCATTTCCTCTTCACGGTACCGTTCGGTAGCCTCCCTCGCCTGCTCCAGCAGCCGCTGACCTTCACGACGGGCCTCGTTCAATTGCTCTTCGATGGCGGCATGGGAACTTGCCGCTTCTTCTCTGGCCTGGTCGGCAGCCGCCAAACTGTCGCGAATCCGGTCCGATCGCTGGTCCATCGCCTTGAGCAACGGCTTGTAGGCAAGGAAGTAGAGAACCGCCAGCAGAATGCCGAAGTTGACTAGATACACTAATAACGTGGGTAGATTAATCCCTAATTGTGTCAAGGCTGACCCCTCAGGTTGTTCAGCTATTGCCGACCTAGACTACGAATAGCAGGATGACCGACACAATCAAGGCGTAGATTCCCAGCGCCTCAGCGAAGGCGATAGCCAGAATCATGTTAGTGGTGATGGCGCCCGCTGCGTCGGGATTTCGCCCAATGGCATTCATAGCGCCCGCTCCCAAAATCCCGATACCAATTCCGGGGCCGATCACGCCGATTGCGATGGCCATGCCCGCCGCCAATAGTTTTGCCGCCTCCGCAGACAGTAGTGCCTGCAAAAGAACCATATCCATGTTTGCTACGCCTCCTCTGTGATAACCCTAATTCGTATCTCGGTTAATGTTCTTCGTGGCTTACTGCCACCGACAAGAATACCAGTGTAAGTCCGGCAAAGATTACTGCCTGTATCAAACCAACCAGCAACTCCAGCCCGTATACAAAATTGGTGGCCACGAGAGGCACCAAGAATGTAATCATAACGACCAGGATTTCGCCAGCGGTCATGTTTCCGAACAGTCGGAAGGTAAAACTAACGACTCTTACCAGTTCGCTGATAAATTCGAGAAAACCGACGAAAATATCGATCAGGCCTTGAAACAGCCCTTTTTTGAAGATGCTGCCAAAAGCAAAGAACTTGGTGAGATAGCCCAACCCGTGGGACTTAAATCCCCAAAACTCTACAAAAATGAAGGATACCAAAGCCAAGGCCAATGGCATATTCAAGTCGGTGCCAGCCGGGCGCAACAGATGCACCTTAATCAGATTATCCCCATGTTCAACAAAGCCCAAGAACTGGTAAAAGGGAAGCAAACCCAGCCAGGCGTTAAACAGCACAAAGAAGAAGATGGTCGCAACCACCGGAAACACCTTGCGGGCCATTACGCTGCCCAGAACCCCACTGGAGAAGGTTATTATGGCCTCAAACAACGTTTCGACTAGGCTCTGGAAGCGCCCCGGAACCATGCTCTTTTTGCCGGCTCCCAGGACCAGGAAGAGAATGAGGACGATGCTGGCGAACCAAGTCGAGAGCATTGTGTTGGTGATGGCAAATTCGGTAATGTCCAACGGGGTGGCGTGCGCTTCTGTTTCGTCGTTAGCTGCGTGTTCACCCGGCGCATCGGGCTTGCCCGGAGCAGCCGGTTCTGTGACGTTGGCATCTCTCGCATCGGTCAAACCAAGGTGAAATTCTCGCGATGATGCCGGGAAAACCGGTTGGGGGGGTAGATGGATTTCAGGCCGAGGCAACATACTGTCGGTGCCCAGTATCGCCGAGCCAATGGCACCTCTTACCAAGCCTACTACCAGGAGAGCCACCAAGACTAAGCCGACTATCAGCATTAGTCTTTTCGCCACGGCGCCCGCCAGCACTAGCGGTTCTTCCTCTTTCTGTTCATATCCTGACGTTTAGCTCCGTAAATGACCGGCAACACCATCTTGTACATGCCCCAGAAGGCGGCCACGCTGCCCAACACCGTACCCACTATGGTAAATAGGGGCAGGGTCCCGGTCAGCTTATCCAGCAGCACACCGCCCACAATCCCCAGAACTATACAGAGGGCCACGTACCAACCAAGGCCAGTTAGACGAAGAGCGGTCGCCCACCAAGGGGCGCCCCTCACGAAACCTCGTGAATATTATCACCAGGTTTTTCAAAAGTCAATTGAATCAATACGCGACGATATGCCTTCATGACACTATGAAAATACCCCAGCATTGGAGTCGCTGGGGTATGAATCAGCAATATACTTGGAGGAATTTATTCATGACCCCCCGGTTTGTTGCTTGCCGAAATCCTCCAGATCGAGATCATTGATGAAGTCGGTGAAGGCCGACATACGCCTCAATTCTTCCTCGTCCACCGGCGCCGATGGCGCCTTCCCGGGGCGCTCGGGTACGATGGGCTTGCCGGTATCTTTATCCAGGAGGATCCCGGCTTTTTCCATAACCGACTCCTCCGCAAAGATGGGTACCTTGGTCCTTACCGCCAAGGCCATGGCATCGCTGGGCCTTGAGTCGATCTCTTTAATATCACCATTCATTTTTATAACGATCTTGGCGTAGAAGGTGTCGTTCTGCAGATCATTCACCAGGATGTGCTGCACCGAGGCCCCCAGGGTGTCGATCACGGTTTGCAACAAATCGTGGGTCAACGGCCGGGGCACGGTCAAGTCTTGCAACTTTACGGCAATGGCATCCGCTTCCGCCGGGCCGATCCATATCGGCAGATACCGATCAGAGTTCTTTTCTTTGAGAATTACTACACGCTGGTAGTTCATTGGGCTGACCCGTATGCTGTCAACGCTCATTTCCAGCATTCAACTGCCTCCATGTACTCCCTTGGCAACAAAAATTGTATGCCCAGTTCAAATCTAATGTCAACCCGGTAATGGCCCAGTTCCACTTCAGTCAAAATTCATCACTCATTCATCACTCAATCAAATGACTGTGCCAGCAATCAAAGTTGAACCACCCAAGTTTCTCAGCCTCGTCACACCGGGAGTTGGCCTTAATAGAACAATACCACAAACCCAGCCGGTTAGTCGGCATTTTAGCAGTGCTACGACTGTCGATGTGCCTTGCCTCAAAAGATATTCTACGCTAGCGAAGAATCTAATTCACTCGAATTTAGACCCTTCTCTTCGCTCAGGGTTACAATAAATCTGGGCTCTTGACTTCAATCACAGGCCACAATTGACCCTTTTGAGGCAAACCCGTGGGGATTGCGACAGCGCATCATCAACTTAGCTGTGTGGGTCTAGCCCGCCAGAACATTGCCGTTGCCGGCTTGGTTAACCAGTGGGGAGAAATCCAGCCGATCGGCGTCAATCAGAAAATTGAGGGCCGTGTGCCGCCGGTCCGGGGTGAAAGGTGAGCAGGGAGTGATGATGGCCCACCAAAACGTGAAGAACCTGACGCTGCGGGAGGATGTGGTATGGGCCATCTGCGATGGCGAATTCCACAACTACTCGGAAAGCACCATCGATGAAGGAATTGAAGTTCTGAACGTTCACCCAGCTGGGGAACGCCAATCCGATGGTTCCTACCCTGAGGGGACGTTGAACTACCTGGTGGATCAAAGATTAGGAGAGCTATGCGTGGTTACCACGATGTCCTGCTCGCTTCATCCGCCTGAACCACATTTCATGAAGCATGTTGATCGGCGGCCCGGCATTTAAGAATGCGCTAGGCCGCCCTCAACCCGGTCGTTGGTCAGTCGGCGGCGGCCATTGCGCCAGTTTCGATGCTATTGCTGACCATGGCGTTGCCTGCCAGCAGGTCGATACCCTTGCGAACTGAGCCGTGAAGGCTGTTTAGCTCTCGCTCAAAGGCCCTCAGTGAGCGAAGGGCATAGGCATCGGCGTCGGTCCGCTTGGCCTGGCACTCGGCTTCGGCCTGCTCAATCATGCGAGAAGCCCGGTTTTCAGCATCACGCAGAATGTCTTCGGACTTCTTCCTGAGTTCGCTCTGATTCAGCTTCTCTTTGAATTCATCTTCTGCCTTAGACTTGGCCCGGCGGGCTTCAAGCATGGCATGATTGATAATCTGGTCTTTTTGGGTGAGCACTTCTTCCGCTGACTTGATCTCTTGAGGAATCTGCAAGCGCAACTGGTCTACCAGCTCCATGACCTTTTTCTTGTCCATCATCAGACTGCCGCTTACCGGCATCACCTTGCTGGTAGTAACTAGGGTCTCCAAGCGGTCAACAACGTTTATGATATCGATGGTATTCTCCTTTTCCGGTTGCTCATTGCTTTGGTACCGGCATGCCATATTTAGAATAAACCGCGTCCGCCACGTGGGGAGGCACCATTTCGGTGATATCCCCACTTAACAGGGCCACCTCTTTCAGGAGGCTGGAGCTGATAAACATATGGTCCTGAGAAGTCATGAACGAAACCATGTCTACATTCGGCGCCAGCTTCCGGTTCATAAATGCCATTTCAAATTCGTACTCGAAATCCGACCCGCTGCGCAGTCCCCGCACGATTACCGAGGCGTTCATATCTTCGGCGCACCGGACTACCAGACCTTCGAATTCCCTGATTTCCACGTTCCGCAGGTGCTTTACTGCCTTTTGGAACAGTTCCACCCGCTCTTCACCGGTAAACAACAAGCTCTTTGAGGGCTGGGAGTACACCGTGACAATTACTTTATCGAACAGGGCCGCAGCACGGGTGGCGATGTCAACGTGGCCTAGTGTGACCGGGTCAAAGGTTCCGGGATAGATGGCAGTTACCACACATTACCTCCTGGTCATTACCTCCTGGTCATTACCTCCTGGTCATTTCCTCCTGGTCAATACCCCCTGGTCAATACCCCCTGGTATAGAACTCCACCACGTTATCCCCATAGCGGCGGTGAGAATCAAGAAACAAGGGACCGTAGTGGGGCATCAAATCCAGGTGTTTGGAGTGACCAACTACCACAATTCCCTGATCGGCAACCAGCCCCGGCGCCGAGGCTATCTTTTCCAGCACCTCTCCCAAATTTTCTAGCCGATACGGAGGGTCCAGCAACACCAGTTGGTACGGACCATTCAGCGATTCTAGGACCTTGGTCGCGTCGGCCTGATACACTTTGGCCTGACCACTGAACCCGGTGGTTTCCAGGTTTGAGCGGATGACCTCACATTGCCGTCGGTCTCGCTCCACGAAGTCCGCCCAGGCCGCCCCTCGGCTCAAAGCTTCAATGCCCAGGCTGGCAGAACCGGCAAACAGGTCCAGAGCCCTCTGATCCTGATACGACTCCGGCGCCAGAATGTTGAAGATGGCGGCCCGGACTCGCTCAGTGGTGGGACGTGCTCCCGGCGCGATTGTGCCCCTCAACCGCCGGCCTTTTGCCTTCCCGCTGACCACACGCATTAAAGATTTTGGTCGCATTATACCCCGGAGAGTCTACCTTAGTTCCAGAAGAATTGAGGGCCGATTTCGGCCATTTTCAGGCGTTTGCCGCCAGCCAACCAGTGGTCCCCCTGGTCTTCCTCAATAAATATACTAGGGTCGGTACCGGTTGTCTAAACAACGGGTCCACCACCCTCGGCGAGTGGTGCCTTTCAAGAAACGATGGTGTCAGCGACCCTCCAGCTTTCCTAATAAGTTCCCAACCATTACAATAACCGGAGAAGCAGAATCCCGGCGAGCCAAATTCCCAGGAACGTTGCCAGCATGACCTTTCGCCATATTTTGG
>JACZRM010000328.1 GCA_022576105.1 Chloroflexota bacterium
GACAGTTTGTTCTAATATAGTGCTCAAAAGCATAGAACAACAGGTAGACCGCCAAACTCTCAAGGCGGAGATCGGGGGTTCGAATCCCCCATGCGCTACCAAACATTCCTGCAGCGAGATAAAAGTCCCGACGCCAATGACGACAGTCTGGTCAGCTTCGTAGTAGAATGGTTCAGCGTCATCCAGCCACACTGTCTGGCGTCACGGTCCCGGGGTGTTCACTGCACCGCCGGGCCACTTTTTTCTGGGGAGCGCAATGGACTTGCCTGAGTAGGTCGTCTCTCCGGCGGCTCAAGCATCGCGCAGCCTTATCTTGGGCCGGCGGCAAGGCCGTCCAGTGCGGTCAGCACATCTTCGACCGATGTGACCAAACAGTGCGCCATCTTGTACATCAGTTCAGGTTCTCCATCGCTAAGCAGGATGATCGTTGGCTTCCCTTGACCGGCGGCATAACCGAGTTCCAGGTGGGCGCTTCTGCCGCAGGGCATGACCAACACCGTCGCGTCCGCCGCGTCCAGGGCGTCTTGATCGCTCTTATACCCAGCTTTTGCCAGAGGGTGGGTTAGCGCCTCGATGAATTGGTCCGGAGACCATGATTTCCAATCGGAGTCAATGTCCTTCCAGTGGAACCCCTGGTCGCGCTCCTGAACGTGCTCCTTGGGGTTGCGGAAGTCATAGACCTGGTGGCCGGCCGAGCGTATCGCCTGGACTACCTCTGGGTAGTGTTGGTTACGCCAGGATGAGGCAACATAGATTTTCATTGATTATGCTAATCTCCTGCTGTTTGGTGAATATTAGCAGGTCTGGGTTGCTGCACCACCCTGTCAACCGGGCACGGCGTTAGGCGTAATTGTTCCCAACCTCAGTTCTAAACTGCTGGGTCGCCGCAGCGCCCGGCGCAAATAAACTCCCTTAGGCAAAACAATTTCTCGACGTCAATGCAGACAATCGGGTGAGTTTTCCTGTAGAATGATCCAGCGTCATCCAGCCACACTGTTTGGCGTCACGGCCCCGGGGTGTTCACTGCACCGCCGGGCCACTTTTATTTTGGCGAGGGCGAATGGCCTCGTTGCCGGGGAGTGTCAATCAACCGTCCCAATTCCTTCTCCCCCGCCGCCCCACCGTCTGGGGTATAATAGGCCGATCCCAAATATCTCATAGGCCCAATTTTTCTCAGAGGTAGTTGAACATGATCGACCAGGACCGATTGGTCAATGCGTTCTGCGACTTGGTGCAGATTGACAGTCCTTCCGACGAGGAAGAGGCGGTGGCCCAGCACCTGATACCGCAACTGGAGCGGTTGGGTCTGAAGGTGGCCCGCGATGCCCACGGCAACGTGATTGCCACCGAGGAAGGGGAAAACCGCTTGCTGCTATCCGCCCACCTGGACACGGTGGAACCCGGGCGGGGCATCAAACCCAGCATCAAAGGCGACCGCATCGTCTCCGATGGGACCACCATTCTGGGCGGCGACTGCAAGGCCGGAGTAGCCTCGATCATCGAAGGCCTGAGCTCGATAATGGAGGAAGGTCAGCGGCACCGTCCGGTGCAGGTGGTCTTCACTCGGGGCGAAGAAATTGGCCTGGTGGGCGTCAGTAATCTGGACTGGTCAATGATCAAGTGCACCGAGGCGGTGGTGTTTGACGGCAACGGCCCGGTCAATCACATAACCGGTTCCAGCCCTACCTACATGCGGTTTGATGTAACCGTCACCGGACGGGCGGCCCATGCCGGGGTCGAGCCGGAGAAAGGCATCTCCGCCATTCGTATTGCCACCGACATAATCAATCGGCTTCCCCAAGGTCGGTTGGACGAAGAGACTACTTTCAACGTGGGGCTGATTTCCGGGGGAACGGTGCGCAACGCGGTGCCTGCTCTAACCACCTTTGGCGGAGAGTTTCGCAGTCGCAACGCCGAGACCTTCGACTCGCTGAAGATGCAGCTATTGACCACCCTGGAGCAGACCCGGGAACGCTACCGGGAAGCCACCATTGACGAAGACCTGGAAGTGATGTTCCAGATGTACAACCTGGACCCGGAAGAGTCCATCGTCAAGCTGGCCACCCGGGTCATGGGCGATATGGGCATGACGCCGGACATCCGCCCCTCCGGCGGCGGCACCGATGGCAATGTCTTCCGGTTGAACGGGGTTGCCAACGTGGTAGTGGGGATGTCCACCAATGAGATGCACACGGTGAACGAGTACGTAATAATTCCTGACCTGGTCAACACCGCCAGGTTCTGCCAGCAGATA
>JACZRM010000053.1 GCA_022576105.1 Chloroflexota bacterium
CTCCCAATGGATTGAAATGCACGTTGCCCCAAGGAGTGAAGAAATCCCCCTTTACAAAAGGGGAGATTCGATAATTCCCTTTGAATGGGGGCTGGGGATTCTAGTGATACGGTATATTCCGACTCTGATGGCCGGACACAAAGCAAAAGAATTTGATTATAAGAACTAGGGAAGCAAGTATGAGAAGCATTGACATTCATGCCCACATATCTCCTGAATCATGTTTCCAGGCCATGCGGCAGGGGAAGGACTGGCACGGGATTACCCCGGACCAGATCCGGGCTGGCCACCGATATAATCCCCGCACCATGTGGACTCCCGAACAGCGCATTGCCGATATGAAGTCTCTCGGCGTGGACCTGCAGGTGCTCTCCACCGGAGCGTTCTTCTACTTCTACGACCGGGATGCCGCCCAGGTTGCTGCCATGAACCTAGAATGCAACGACAACGTCTCGCAGCT
Organism: Chloroflexota bacterium; assembly: GCA_022576105.1. Next base: position 461 of record JACZRM010000053.1, read on the forward strand.
AACCAAAGAGCATCCGGACCGGTTTGCCGGGTTGGCCAATCTGCCGATGCAAGACGTCAAAGCTTCGGTGGCCGAGTTGGAGCGCTCGATGACCCAGTTGGGGCTGAAGGGCGCGATGATCGGTGACCACGTCAACGGCAAGACCTACGATGACCCCCAGTTCTTTCCACTGTGGGAGGCTGCCGAACAGTTGGGTGCGCTGCTGTTGATTCATCAAGGCGGTGACACGGTGGTATCTTCCAGACTGCCCAGGTATCACGCGTCCAATACGATAGGGAATCTGGCCGACCGGGCCATTACCTTTGCCTCTTTTGTATTTGGCGGGGTAATGGACAAGTATCCCAATCTAAGGGTCTGCCTGTGTCATGGGGGCGGCTATACCTGTTACGGAATTGGCCGGATGGACCGGGGATGGCAGGTGCGAGCTGAGGCCCGGGAGCATCTTCAGCAGCCGCCCAGCACCTACCTGAACAAGTTCTATTACGACTGCCTGACCCACAGCGAGGAAGCTTTGCGATTCCTGATTGACCAGGTGGGCGTTGATAGAGTGCTCTTTGGCACCGACTGGCCCTTTGATATGTGCTTTGACTGGCCGGTGTCCTGGATTTTGAGTCTGGAGAGCCTGACCCAGGAGGAAAAGGACGCCATCCTCTGGAAGAACCTGGAGCAACTGCTGGGTGTGTAAAAGGATGCTTAATAAGGTATTCTCCCCATTACCAAGGGAGGTAAACAGGGGGTAAAACGACCCCGTCCCTTCGGCTGGGCTCAGGTCCGGCCTAACCTGTCCCTTAGCCAGCGGTAAGCACTTCTATTTTGTAAGCGGTAGAAAGGACACCTCCATGCGTAGTATCGACATACACGCTCATGTCGCCCCGGCCAAGGCGGTGAACCTGGCCAGCGGAGAGAACTGGCATGGCTTCACCAAGCTGGAAATTTCTGGGAGACAGTTTCTGGTCTACGATTCACAACGCAACTGGCTTCACCCCAGCTACCTGAAAACTCCGGAGCAGCGGCTGGAGGAGATGGACTCAATAAATGTGGACGTTCATGTGTTGTCCACCTGGACCCAGCTTTACAATTATCATTTGCCGGCCGAGGTCGGTATTGCTACCTGCAAAGACTGCAACGACTACGTTGTCGAGATGGTCAAGGCTCGTCCGCAGCGTTTTGCCGGATTGGCGACGCTTCCGATGCAGGATATTGGGGCCGCCATCAGCGAATTGGAACGCTCAATGAATCTTGGCCTGAAGGGTGCGCAGATCAATGACCATGTGAATGGGCGGACCTACGACGAACCGGAGTTCACCCCTTTCTGGCAGGCGGTTGAGCAGATGGGCGCATTGATTCTCTTCCATCAGGTGGAGAACGAGACCATGGTGGAGGCCCGAACCAGGAAGTACGGTCTGGGCAATGCCATCGGCAACCCCGCCGATCGGGTGGTTACTTTTGCATCTCTGGTCTTCGGCGGGGTGATGGACAAATTCCCAGATTTGAAGCTGTGTCTGGCTCACGGCGGCGGGTTCACCTGCTACGGCGCGGCGCGCATGGACCGGGGCTGGCAGGTACGCTCCGAGGCCCGGGAGCATCTCCAGCAGCCGCCCAGCAAGTACCTGAGCAGGTTCTACTACGACTGCTTGACCCACAGTGAAGCAATGCTGCGCTACATCATTGATACCGCGGGCATCGACCGGGTCTTCTTGGGCAGCGACTGGCCTTACGACATGGGGTTTGATTCGCCAGTGGAATGGGTCAACAATCTCAAAAGCTTAACTCAAGAAGAGAAAGATGCCATCCTCTGGAAGAACCTGGAGAGCGTGCTGGGTATTTGAGTCGAACGGCGGCTTGGCCTATCCGCTAACCGGCCTTATTACGATTGCACCGGCAAGTCTTCGGCTGGCAGTTCTCTTGCCAACTCTTTAGATGGTTCTTTGGTGCTGGCCTTTGGTTTTCGCCGTCGAGGCAGGCGCGGTGGGGCCGCCGCTTTTTGATGGGCCTGTTGCCACATGCGGCAGAAGGCGCAGGTAGTTCCGGTGGTGGCCTGACCGCAGATGTCGCAATCCCGCAGCTCAAAATCCTCTTGGGCCTGCTCCATGACCGGGCGGATGCGGTCCAGGAAAGTCGCCACAAAAGTATGCTTGGTGCCGGGAGATTGGAGCTCAATCTGGTCCAATGCGTTCTTGTAGAGTATGGAGCTGGCTCCTACCGAGTGGGGACATTCCTCGTCCACATATGCAATCCCCCTCAGGATAGCATTTGCCGCCACTTCCCTTTCGGTCATTGTGTACAGCGGCTTCACCCGTTTGATCAGCTTCTCCCCGTTGGCGGGGAGGGCCGGCGACTGTCGAGCCAAGCTGCCCATCTCCCAATGCAGAACATTTCCCATCAAGGTGGCTGCCTCGTCGTCCAGGTTGTGGCCCATGGCCACCACCGTGAAGTTTCGGTCATAGGCCTCTTTGTTCAAGATGTAGCGCTTGCTCAAGCCACATCCGGAACAAGGCACTCGGCGCAATACCTGGGACAGGGCCGGGACTCCCATACCATATTCCTGAGCAAGGTCTACCGTGATCAGGGGCGCTCCCCGATCTTCGGCGAATTTGGCGGTTGCGGCGCAAGAATGCTCGGAATACTCGTCGATGCCCAGGTGGATATGCAGGCCGGTCGGACTATAGTCGTTGCGCAGCAGATAGTCCCACAACGTCAGGCTGTCCTTGCCGCCGGACACCCCAATAAGGATTCGGTCGTCCCGCTGGAACATATGATGCCGGCGTATGGCCCTTTCCACCTGCCGGTCAAAGAACTCCAAATAGTGGGCCTTACAGAACGCCGAATGATGGCGTCTGAGCTCAATTGAAGCGTGTTCTCGGCATTTTTTGCACTTCATTGCCGCCCCCCACTGATGGCTAAAACTATCTCTACCGTATCTTCATTCTTGATCAAGACATCCCGGGTCAGCAGGTCGTCATCCCGAATCACCAGCACTTGCTCCGGGTTCAAGTCCAGCTCCTTGATCAGTGCGTCTACCTTGCGGCTGCCCTCAATTTCGAATTCTCGGCGGTGTGGGTTTCGGATGATGACTTTCATTGATGTCCTTGCTGATGTCCTTGCTGATGCCCTTGCTTTTTCGTTCAGCCGAGTGATTGGCTGCCAGGTTCACATCACGATAGCAAGGGCGGTGCCGGAGTGTCAATGATGGGACGGGACGCATTAAGTCTGGCGGATTTAGTACCGGTTTGAAATGGCGTCCCAGGCAGGATTCGAACCCGCGACCTGCTGTTTAGAAGACAGCCGCTCTATCCCCTGAGCTACTGGGACGCGATGAGGTAGCGTGTGGTGGCTTCATTTCAAGGCTACTGTTGATATTAAAGCCTCCGATGATATTAAAGCCTCCGAGCACTTTGTTGTCAACGCGGATAACCATTGAGAACCACCCACCGGCCCGATGCGATAACCAGCCCATTTTATTAGCGCGCGGCAATGCCAAACCCATAGTTGATGCGGTACAATACCGGTGGCCGGATTGTGTGGCCGGATTGTGTGGTCGGATTGTATCGAGACAGGGCTAGGGCTCACTCTTAAGCGGCAGGTCTTTAATGGTCCAAGAAAATAACCCCATTCGGGTTTTGGTGGCCAAACCCGGCCTGGACGGCCATGACCGGGGCGCCAAGGTCATTGCCCGAGCGCTGCGAGACGCGGGTATGGAGGTAATATACACCGGCATCCGCCAGACCCCTGAGATGATCGTTCAGGCGGCAGCTCAGGAAGATGTGAGTGTATTGGGGCTGAGTATACTATCTGGGGCCCATCTGGAGATTATTCCCCAAATCCTGAAACTCCTGAAGGATCAAGGCATGAGCGATGTCTTGGTGGTGTTGGGAGGGATCATACCGGAACAGGACCGGGAGGTCTTGGCTCAGATGGGTGTTGCCGCGGTATTTGGCCCGGGCACTCCGACCAGGGAAATCGTCGAATTCATCTCATCAAGGTCGAGAACGGTAGTTTAATATCGATTATTGCGGCGTGTTTGTGGCGCGAAAACCAGCGGTTTACCCTCAACATTGCTGGAACTACACGAAAGTCAAACTACAAACTCGTACCTTAATGAGTTCTAAGGGGCTTGACACCTTCCCTGTGGGTGCTCTTATAATCCTACGGGCTAATCGCCACGCACGACGCGCACGTGCCGGAAACTCGGTGCAATCGGCGATAGGTACCCTAGATTATGCGATACAACGTAGCACAGCTACTCAAAGAGCCAATAGGCTCGACGCGCGATTATGGATTGGACGAGATCTTCAGCGGCGCAGAACGCTTTGCAGATCATGTGCGGGGACCCCTTACATTGATGAGAACTCATCAAGGAGTTTTAGCAACCGCCGAATTAGATGTGGAAGCCGTTAAAGTTTGCGGTAGATGCCTGAACGAGTATCCTCTTAACCTAAGCCTCAGTATCGAAGAAGAATTTTTCCCAATGCTAGACGTCAATACCGGTCGCAAGTTGAGTGCGCCCTGCGGATTTGAAGAGGCCCGGATTGATGAGTCCCACACCATTGAGGTCACCGAGGTTCTACGTCAGTATGTGATAACCGTCTCCCCAATGAAACCCCTGTGTCGCCCAGATTGTGCTGGATTGTGCCAGCATTGCGGCGTTAATTTAAACCAACAAGAATGTGAATGTGGCCGGGCCAACCCGGATCCTCGTTGGAGGGATCTGGCCAGCCTACTGCAAAAAGGCCGATCTGAGAAGGAAATTACAAACAAATTACAAGGAAATTACCATGGGCGCACTACCAAAGAAAAAAATAACCAGAGCGCAGCGGGGCCGGCGTTTTACGGCTTACAAATTGAAGCCAATCAGTCACGCCTATTGCTCTCGATGCCGCAGCGCCAAGCTACCGCATACCGCCTGTCCCAGTTGCGGATATTACCGTGGGCGCGAAGTGGTAACAGTTAAAAGTTAGGTTTAGGCAGGCATTACCATACAGATATGATTACCTTCAATCTTTGCCGTCAACTTATCAGGACCCAATGGGCCGTCAATATTCTGTCTAGCAAAGTTGATTGCCCGGGGTCATCTGCGCCGAGCGGGGTACAAAAATCTACCGTCAGGCAGCCGTTTCCCATATGGAGGTAAGTACGGACATTCAAGGTGTCGGCAAATACTCTTACGTTTTTCCGGGTCAGGGTTCCCAGAGCGTGGGCATGGGTCTAGACCTCTGCAACACATCTCAGGCCGCTCGGGAGGTATTTGAAGAAGCTGACGATAGCCTGAACTTCCAACTGTCCCGGTTGATATTTGAGGGACCGTCTGAAGAGCTTCAAGACACAATGAACTCCCAGCCGGCAATTATGGTGGTCAGCATTGCCTGCTGGCGGGCCTGGATCGAGTTTCTCGGCTCCAAGACTCCACGCCCGTCATCGGTTGCCGGTCACAGCCTGGGTGAGTATACCTCGCTGGTAGTTGCCGGAGTGATCAGCTTCCGCGACGGGCTAAGGTTGGTCCGTGAGCGCGGTCGGCTCATGCACGAAGCATCGGTACAGCGGCCCGGCGGCATGGCCGCCATCCTGGGCCTTGATGAATTCGCTCTGGAGCATATCTGCGCCGAGACCGGCGTTGAGCTAGCGAACATTAACTCCGACGACCAGATAGTGATCAGCGGGGACAAGATAGCGGTGGCCAGGGCAATGGACTTGGCTTCGGCTCGCGGCGCCAAGAAGACGATTCCTCTGCCGGTAAGCGGAGCATTCCACTCCTCTCTGATGCACCAGGCGCAAAAAGGTTTGACCGACGCGGTGGAGTCGATAGAGTTTCACGACCCGGAGATTCCGATCATCGCCAACTACAGCGGGGCGCCACTGACCACCGTGGGCCAGGTGCAGGAAGAGTTGGTCAACGGGTTGTGCCACTGCGTGCAATGGCGAAAAACAGTCCGGTTCATGGTCAATTCCGGAGTTTCGCAATTTGTGGAATTTGGGCCATCTAGAGTTCTGGCCAGCTTGATCAAGCGCATTGATCGTGATGTAGAAGCGGTAACCTTATCGGACAACGCTTCAATGCAAATGTTGTCGCAGAAGTTGTCGGAAAGCTTGAAATAAGCTGACTTCTGAATAGATAATTTCAGCTATGACTAAAGGCAAACCGGTTGATCCCAGGCGTAGGGCGAGAATGGCCTCTTTGCAATGCCTTTTCGCCGTAGATCTGAGGCCGGGCTCTCAAGAAAACCATCTTGCCTGGCTGGTTGAGGACAACCCATTGCCGATAGGTGCGGTGGATTTCGCTCAGGATTTGGTTCAAGGAGTAAGAGAAAGCCTCGCTGAACTGGATGCGTTGATATTTAAGTACGCGCCAGCGTGGCCGGTGAGCCAGTTGCCGGTGGTTGATCGAAATGTGATCCGCATCGCCTTATTTGAACTGTTGCACCATCGGGAAACCCCAAGAAAATCGGTGGTAAATGAGGCGGTAGAGTTGGCAAAACTATTCGGCAGTGAAAGCTCAGCCAGGTTTGTCAATGGAGTGCTAGGGTCGGTAATGGTAGATTTAGACTCGGGGACGCTGACGCTGGAACAACCGGTGCGTGAAGGGAGATAAACGTTGCCCACTGTTTATGATCGCGTAAAAACAATTGTCGTAGATAAATTGGGTGTCGATGAGGGGGGTGTTGAAGAAGCCTCCTCCTTTGTCGATGATTTGGGTGCTGACTCCTTGGATTTGGTGGAATTAATTATGGCCTTTGAGGAAGAGTTCTCCACTGATGATCAGCCGGTGGAGATATCGGACGACGAGGCCGGCAACCTGAAAACCATGAAAGATGCCGTCGATTATCTGAAAGGGCTCGGTGTACCCGACGGCTAGCCGGGTCTCTTTCGATTTGGCGCCGGGCGCCGCCTTGATAAGCCCCATCTTGGTTGGTTACTGGGCACCCCGTGTTCGTGCCGCGGTGAGCAATAGCGCCCTTGACGACTTTGTATCAACCGCGCACCCTTTTTGCTAGGCCTATCGCAATGATGCTACTCAATGGGTGGGAGGTGCGGAATGGATAGTTTGGCGGAAATCGCCCAGCTGGTTCGGAATTGTACCGACTGTCCATTGCATCAGGGACGAACCAACAGCGTTCCCGGGGAAGGATCTCCCGATGCGGACTTAATGTTCATTGGAGAAGGCCCCGGCGCTCAGGAGGACCGACTGGGACGCCCCTTTGTCGGCCCGGCGGGTAGATTTTTGGAAGAATTGCTGGCAATGATCAATCTAAGTCGGGAACAGGTGTTCATTGCCAATATGGTGAAGTGCCGCCCGCCTCAGAACCGCGACCCGGTTCCCGCTGAAATCTCAGCCTGCGGTAAGTACTTGGACCGGCAGATTGAGCTGATCAATCCCAAGATGATTGTCACCCTGGGTAGATTCTCACTGGCCAGGTTTTTCCCGGGAGAATCGATCAGCCGGGCCAGAGGGCGTTTGAGGCAGCTGAACGGGCGGAATATTTACCCCATAATGCATCCGGCGGCGGCACTGCACCGGCAGGAGTTTCGGGCGACAATCGTCGATGATTTCAAGGCCATACCGGGTATTCTGAAGGAGTTGGGCCAATCTCCGGTCCGGTTAGCCGCCGAAACCCGTCAGGAAGAAACGCCTCCTCCGGAACAGCTAGCGCTTTTTTAGGATTTGTCAGCTGAATTGAAACCAGTTTTACGGATCATACCGCTGGGCGGTCTAGGGGAGATTGGCAAAAATATGATGGCCCTGGAGTGCGGCGACGATATAATTGTCGTCGACTGCGGGGTCCAATTCCCCACTGAAGACCTGCCAGGGGTAGACCTGATCATCCCCGACATCTCCTATTTGCTGGAGAATGCCGACCGGGTGCGGGCAATACTCATCACCCACGGCCACGAAGACCACATTGGCGCTCTGCCCTTTGTACTACCTCAGCTTAACGTCCCAGTGTATGCGCCCAAGCTAGCCCACGGTCTCATTTCGGTCAAACTCAAGGAGCGTGCTTCCTCACGGGGAGCCACCGTGGAAGCGATTGAGCCCAATACTACTTACCAGTTTGGCCAGAACTTTAAGGTCAGTTGGTTTCGAGTGTGTCACAGCATACCCGATGCCATGGGGATGGCAATTGAGACGCCCCAAGGCACGGTGATCCATACTGGCGATTTCAAAATAGACCATACGCCGGTAGATGGCCACACCATTGATCTGGCGGCATTGGCTGAATTGGGCACCAAAGGCGTACTGTTGCTCTGCTCCGATTCGACCTATGCCGAACTGGCCGGATTTACGCCGTCGGAACAGATCATGACCGAGGCCTTTGACCGGGTCATCGGGGACGCTGAAGGCCGGGTGTTGGTGGCTACATTTGCCTCCCTCATCTCCCGTATTCAGCAGGTTATCCAGGCGGCCCACAAGCACAATCGCAAAGTCAGCATTGTGGGTCGCA
>JACZRM010000054.1 GCA_022576105.1 Chloroflexota bacterium
CTGCGGATTACTACACTGGGCAAAACGAAGCCGATATAGAGGACCTATTGGGCCAGGAATTCTACACCGATCTAGTAAACAAGTGCTACGGACTGGAAGGCAGCAAATTGGTGGCCCTAGATGAATCGCAAGATTTAGTAGTAAAGCAAGCCGAGGATCACTTTAGAACATTACCTGACGAAATACCCGAATTCGATCATTATTCACCAGCATCGTACCTGATTGAACATTGGGCAAAGCTTCAGCCTGAAATTAGGCACTCCGAAGATGCCTTAAATCGCTTTGACGCGCTGTTCACCGACTTGAACGTGTTGTTGCCTAATAATTGAGCCTCATGCTATAGCCCGCAAATCGTCCCTTTGTTTGCGCCCAAAAGTTAGGCCGGACTCACGCTTGAAACTCCGGCCATTTGCTTACCCCGTTTATTTGGAGCCATTCTCAGCATACCCAGCATATTAACCCGGCCGCCGCCGATTAATCCCATCAGATAATCTCACGGACTAATCAACCGGGGATTGCACCCCGCAAAGGACACGCAACGTCCCCAGGAATCAACCCTGGGGGCTGTTCATTTGCGGATTATGGTTAATTCGACCCTATCTACTGTGGAGCATAAATGAAGTTATAATAAGTCTAATGGCAGTATAACGTCGGGAGGTTTGCGAGTATCGGAACCCTACTATCGTTCGCTTTCGCGGCTTCCGGCGTGGAAGACTTTGGGCTGGTCCGTGACTTCGCCATAACCATGGCGGTGGCCGGAGGAGCCCTGGTATTGTTCCGCTTCCTCAAACAGCCGCCGGTCCTGGGCTACCTGCTGGCCGGCGTCATCATCGGCCCCTTTACCCTGCCCAACCCCCCGGTGAAGGACGTTGACACCATCCGTTTGATGGCCGACCTGGGCCTGGTCCTGCTCCTTTTCGGAATCGGATTGGAATTCGGCTGGCAGCGCATCCGGCGGGTGGGCTCCAGAGTAATTATCATTGCTCTGGTTGAAATGACCATCATGTTTGTGCTGGGCTATGAGATTGGCATCCTGCTGGGCTGGACCGGCTTGGAGAGTGTATTCCTGGGCTCTGCGTTGAGCATCAGCAGCTCGGCAATACTGGTCAAAATGCTGCGGGATACCGGCAGTCTTTTTGCCACCCGTGGTCGGTTGATCGTGGGCATACTGGTGGTCGAGGACTTCGTCGCGGTTATTTTGCTGACCGTGTTGTCTGGCATCTCCTCAACCGGCTCCACCGACCCGGGCGCAATCGGTATGTTAGCCGCCAAACTGATTATATTCGCGGTGGCGGCCCTGGTGTTTGGGGCGATAATCGCGCCCCGACTAATCCGTTTTGTAGAGCGCTTTCATTCTGATGAAACTCTGCTCATCTCCAGTTTGGCGCTGTGCTTCGGACTGGCCCTGGCCGGTCAGCAGTTGGGCCTTTCGGCGGCGGCGGGCGCTTTCTTGATTGGGACCGTGTTGGGCGACACCGAACATGCTGAGGAGATTTCTCGGGTGATGAATCCGGTCAGGGATATGTTCGCGGCACTATTTTTCGTGTCCATTGGCATGCTGATGGACGTTTCGCAGTTTGCCGACTTCCTGGTCCCAGCATTGATAATCAGCGTGGTGTTTATTTTAGGGAAAGTGGTAGCCGATACGCTGGGAACTTTCTTGGCGGGCTACGATGGACGGACCTCCCTCACTGTCGGCATGGGCATGCCGCAGATTGGGGAGTTCTCATTGGCTATGACCAAGATGGGAGTGGAGCAGGGTGCGGTGGGAGCATTTCTTAACCCGGTAGTGACCGTGGCGACCGCAGTTACCGCCTTAGCCTATCCTTTCATCTACCGGTCGGCTCATGGGCTGGCCGACTTGCTGAACCGTCGGTCGCCCGCCGTCTTGAAAGATTATGGCGAGTACCTGTTCTTTTGGGTCGCAATGCTGCGCAGCTCCTTCCAATTTCACAGCCCTCATGCCCGTAGAATCCAGCACTCGGTGCGGCTGTTGCTGCTCAACCTGGGCATAATTGTGCTGCTGATCGCCATTGGGACGGGCCTTCTGCAGTTCACCGGGCCCTTGGCTGGAATCATCCGAATGCAAGAGAGCCTGTTGGGGTTGATCATCGGCGGCGCGGTGGTGGCATTGTGCGTGCCACCGGCGATTGCCATCTGGCTTTCCTTACGAAGGTTGACCGATGGAATCGCTGATTATGTTCTGCCCGGCCAGCGGTCCGGTTCCAGCACCAACCTGAGGCGAAACCTGCGAGTGGTGCTGCGCGACAGTATCTTGATCGTCATTGTAGTGTTGCCGGTAATCTGGGGCATACCGTTTATTTTCAGCCTGTTTTCGTTGGGAATCCTGGCGGCGCCGGTGCCCATTTTGATCTTGACCGGGGTGATTGCCGGCCTGACCCTGGCGGCTTTTCAAATTCACCGAGTGCTGGAAAGCACCTTTAGCCGGACTTTCCTGGGTATCGACGACCCCCGTCATGGGGAGAATGACGATCTACATTTCGTTGACGACGATGCTCAGCTCCATTCCGCCGATATGCTGGACCCGGAGCGGTTTCCCAGCGAAGACTAGCCGGGATTTCGACCATCTCACATCGCCTTGCCAGTCCCTTCTGCTAAATGGGTCATAATGCTAAAATGAGTCCCGTAGCTAATTTGCACTGGCCGAATCTGCTGGTTGGTGTGCATAATATCTTGGTTGGCGTAATTTTGAGTGCCTGCAACCTTGATTGCGCCAAGGGGCTTGGTCTGGAGGCTTAATGCGTATCTGTTCATTTTTGCCCAGTGCAACGGAAATAGTCTATGCCCTGGGTCTGGAGGACCAACTTTATGGAGTTACCCATGAGTGCGACTTTCCAGCGGCGGCCAAGGAAAAGCCCTGGGTGGTGCGCAGCGTCTTTGAAGGAATGGACCCTCAGCCCACCAGTGGTGAGATTAGTCGGGTTATCTCAGAGCGGCTGAAGCAGGGCCTGGGCATTTACGATATCGATCAGGAGTTGCTGCTGAAGGCCGAACCAGACCTGATTCTGACTCAAGCCATCTGCGAGGTTTGAGCGGTCTCCTCTCGGCAGGTTGCCGAGACCACGGCCAGTCTGGCCAAACAGCCCCAGATCATGTCGCTAGACCCCCAGTATGTGGGAGACGTTCTGAGTGACATCCGTCAAGTGGGCAAGGCAACTGGTGAAGAGGCCAAGGCCGAGACTTTGGCCGCCCGGATGCAAGACCGGATCGACGCGGTTGTTGACCGGGTATCGCTGGCCGATCATAAGCCCAAAGTCCTCCACACGGAGTGGGTTGACCCGCTGATGTGCGGCGGTCACTGGGTGCCGGAAATGGTGGAGATGGCCGGCGGCGTCAACTGCTTCGGCGACAAGGAGACCGGTTCGTTCAAGTTGGACTGGGAAGAGGTGGTGGCCAGTCAGCCGGAAGTGATCATTTTCATGCCCTGCGGTTTTGATGTTAAGCGAGCGCTGGAAGATGTGCCGACGCTGTCGGCAAAGGAAGGATGGGCGTCACTGCCGGCGGTGCAGAACAATCGAGTCTACATTATTGACGCCGGAGCTTACACCAGCCGCTCCGGGCCCAGATTGGTGGATGGGCTGGAAATAATGGCCGAGATGCTTCATCCCGAGCTGTTTTCCGGAATGGTGCCCGAATCAGGGGCGTTGCGTCTTTATGGGGATTTGACTGCGGCTAAGAAGTAGAGCCATCACCGAACGTAAGCCTGGCCTTGATTGGTCAGGGCGTCTTCAATCCGTTGACGATGCGATAGAACGGTATCTTCCGGCAGGTTCCCGGGCGCAAAGTAGCCGATGTCGGTGCTTTCATCAGAAATAGCCAACTCCCCAGACTGATAGTCGCATCCAAATACTACGGTAACTATTTGGACTATGTTCCCTCCAGGGTAGGTGGCGATGCTGTGCTGCTTGGGGTCGGAGTAAATGCCGATCAACCGCTGTATCGTCACGTGAAGATTGGTCTCTTCCAAGACCTCTCTGATCGCCCCTTGTTCCAGGGATTCCCCTGGGTCCAGCATGCCGCCGGGCAGTCCCCAGAAACCGTTGTCGGCCCGCCTCTGTAGTAACACCCGACCCTGGTCGTCGAATATCACGCCGTTGGTGGCGACTCGTACCACGTCCGGCATTCGGCTCAACGGTTTTCCAGTGTTATCGAAGAGGCCGGTGGGCGAATCTGCTGGGTTCAATGCACAAACCTTCCCATGAAATTTACGCCGTAAAATAGGGGGGAAGCCAAAGGGCAACAGACAAAGAGCTGGGTGGTTGGCCGACTCCCAGATACCGGTGTAGGGAGCCCAGTGTAAGCTGAGAATAGCCAGCGGCCAGTTCGGTTGGTTAGTTTAGGCGGTTCCCCTGAAAGGGGTTGCTCTGTTCGGCGTGTTTCTGCATGATCTGGTTGCCACTGCTCAGTACTGGCAGCAGCTGCTCCAACCGCTGCTGGGTGTTTGAAGATTCCAGGAGCTTTTGCCGCAATTCCTTGGGCAGTTCAACGCTGGCGGAGAGGCTGGACATTACCATGGAGAAAAGTTGTTCCGGGTCGCTGGTAACGTTAATCTGGCTGTTCCAACCTCCGGCAATGGTTGCCTGGTGCTTGAGAAAAGTGGTGAATTCCTGGCGGATTCCCTGCACCAGAACATCGGAGACCTGGGCGGCCTCATCCTCCAGGTATTTGACCAGACCCACCAGATAAGGCACCTGCTGGATAATCTCCACCACCTCAAACCGTCTCTCTCCCTGGGTGGTAATGTTCATTCGGCCGTCTTCCAAATGCTGGACATCAGAAATGCGGGCGGTGGTGCCCACCTGGACCGGCTCGGCTGGTTCGCCCACCTCCTGACCTTCACTGATCAGAAGCACTCCAAAGGGAGTGTCGTGTTCGGCGCAGGAGCCAATCATGCTTTTGTAGCGGTCTTCAAAGATATGCAGCGGCAGCTTCATACCCGGGAACAGAACCACGTCGTTCAGGGGAAACAGCGGCAACTCGACCAATTCGTCCGGCGGCAAGTCGTCGGGTGGTATGTTTTGGGGCGTTCCCATACACCGGGAAGTATAGTGTTTTGGTGACGCGGGCACAAGTTAGTTCAAACCTTGAGGTGTCATTGGGGGCTCCAATGCAAAGTGGGAGTGCCAAGAGCGCCCCTTGCCTTGCCGGGGGTAGCATATATAATGGGGGGCGTATTGCTGCAACCCGTACCTGTAAATTTAGGAGGCCGTTATGGGCGCAACCGAAACCATCGCTAACTGGATCGTGAATACCAGCTACGAAGATATACCCCCGGACGCCATCCGAGTGGCCAACGAGTCCTGCTTCGACCTGCTTGGTGTCATCCTGGCCGGGTCGATGCAGCCGGTCGGCGACATAATAAAGGGATACGTCGAGGATTTGGGAGGCAACGCCGAGGCGACAGTGCTGTCCTCCGGTCAGAAAACCTCGCTGCCCAACGCCGCGCTGGCCAACGGCACCATGGGCCATGCCCTGGACTTCGACGACTTCGGCGGGTTTGGGCATCCCACGGTTGCCATCTTCCCGGCATTGCTGGCCCTGGGTGAGAAGGCCGGCTCCACCGGTCGGGACTTGCTGGAAGCCTACGTTATCGGCTGCGAACTGGGACTGGCCCTGCAGCACACCACCAAGTACAACCAGATGACCAAGGGCTTTCACGCCACCGCGGTCATCGGCCGCATGGCTTGCACCGCGGCCTGCGCCAAGCTGCTGAAGCTGGACCAAGCGCAGACGGTAACCGCCCTGGGTATCGCCGGTTCCATGTCCAGCGGGGTGATTCACAACTTTGGCACCATGACCAAACCGCTGCACGCCGGGCTGGTCTGCCGCGATGGAGTGACGGCGGTGCAGCTGGCTCAGCGGGGTCTTACCTCCGGGCAGCAAATCTTGGAACACCCTCTGGGCTTCACCAAGACGGTGCTGGGCGAAGGCATCTACGACCTGGACGAGATGGCGGAGAACATGGGTAAGCCCTTCCGGGTGCAGGATGCCCTGATGATCAAGAAGTACCCCTGCTGCGGCGGCAACCACGCGATGCTGGACAGCCTGTTCAGCCTGATGCGCGAGCACGAGTTCACCTACGAAGATGTCGCCAACGTTGAAGTTGACCAGTCTTTCCTGTCGATTGTGATGCTCTACGACGAGCCGGACGACGAGCTGAAGGGTAAGTTCAGCGCCAAGTACAATGTGGCGGCGGCGCTGGTGGACGGCGAGATTGGCATCGGCACCTTCAGTCAGGCCAAGATTGACGACCCGAAGATTCAGGAGTCGATGGGCAAGGTGCGCAACCGGGTCATGGCCAAAGCTGAGGAGGGCCTCACCGACCTCAGTCAGGGTCTGCCGATCCGTATTACCCTCAAGGACGGCCGGGTAATTGAGCACACTACCGCCCGCGCCAACATACTGGGCGCCCAGGCCAATCCCTGGGGATTCGACAACATCAAGAGCAAATTCCAGGTGAATGCCGGCATGGCCCTGCCCGAAGACCGGGTTGAGGAGACCATCGAGGCCTGGTCGGACATCAATCAGGTAGCGGACCTGACAGAGACCATCCAGAAGACATTGGTGCGGTAGGCCGGGTTAATTCTCCAGGCCGATTGATGAACGTAGGGGCACTCCGACAACATCGGAGCGCCCCTACCGGTTTCGCTTCCAGATTTTCAGTACCAGCCTACGGTTCCAACCGCGCCTGGTCGCCCACCTTGATATCGCCGCCGTTGATTACCACCGCCAGCATCCCCCGGCGTCCGTCCAGCTTCTGGCGCAGGCCGGGCTGAATGGCATCCATCTTGCCGCAAGGCTCGCACGGCCCGACAAATTCCAGGGTCACTTCATCACCAATGAACATTACCTGCCCGGCTTTGGAGTCAATCAGGTTCAAGCCCCGAGTGGTGATATTTTCCTTGATCATACCCGGTTCCAGGCCGAATTTGTCCAGGGTCTCCTGGTCCATCACCAGCACCTGGCGGGTATTGTCGGCGCTGCAACTGCGGTCGCCCTCCAGGCCCTGCCCCGACAATGCCCTGGCCGACTGCACCGGGTCCGAGGGCGTCCCCTTAACTCGTGCGATGTGCAAAGCGGTTATGCTGCCCTGCTGCATTTTGGTTGCCTCCTGCTGAGAGTCTCTAACTAAATGACTGATCACTCATCTGGTAGTGAGCATTCTAAATTCCCCCGTCCCTCTTTGCAAAGGGGCTATCGACTCTCCCCCTTTCGTAAAGGGGGACTTAGGGGGATTTCCTCTTGATAGGTGTTCTTTGTAAGGTGTTCTAAAGAAGCTGCCCAGCGATTCCAATCGCCAAAACTGTTGCAATCGATTATAGGCCCTGCGTCCATTCGGCGCTAGATATGCGGTTGCCTGGTAGTGTATCAGTTTAGCCCTCGTCATTGCGGCGCAAGCCGAAATCCATCAGAACCGCTCGACCACTCATGTATCTACCACCGGCCTTCGCCGGTGTGGCCAATAGAAGCCAATTCCTGGCAAAACAGACTGATGCACTGCCACTTACCTGGTCTCAGGGTTTCAATTGGCGCCTAATTGTTTGGCTTTGGTTCGCGGTTGGCGTCTAGATGGATTGCTGGATAAGCTGGAGGTATGCGTAGTCGCACCATAACGATGCTAATGTCGGTGGCCCTTGCTTTGGCCCTGGCTGGCTGTGCCGCCCAGCTCTCTGGCCCTTCCAGTTTCGGCGAGACCCCGGTGTCACGTTCGCCTGTAGACGACAACGCTGGTGGCTCTAGCGTCTCCACGCCTCTGCTATATTGGGAAACTGCACCGGGCTCACCGGGGAAAGAGCCTCAAGTACCGGAGTCACAAATACCCGAGTCTCCCGCCGTTGAATCCCAAGCTGTTGCCAGCGGCAATGACAAATCGGGTAGTTCTCCGGTCGCAGTGGCTACTTCACAGCAAACAGAGAAAGTCCCCTCCGGTACGGTGGCTCTGTTCTATCGGGTCAACTTTGGCAGCGACACCCAAAGCCTGAAGACGGTGGTAACCGATGCCCGGGGCAAAGGCAATTACGGTATCGCCGTTTCCACCTGGAGCACTGGCAGCAAGGGCATCGTTAGGTACATACCCGAGACCGGGCAGACCGATGTCATCAAGACTATTACCTCTCCCAGCTACTCCAAGAGCGCCATCTACCCCATTACCGTCGGCGACCGCCTGTGAGCCATGCGTGATTGGGGATCAGACTGGACAGCGGCTAACAAGCGCTTTACGGTCGAAGAGCTGGACCCGCACACCGGCGCTACCCTGAATTCGCTGGACATCAGTGCCGAATGGTTCACTTTTTTGAACGATCGGGTGTTCTTCAAGAGCAAGGTCACCGAGAATTATTGGAACGGCAGTCGCAGCGGCGGGAAGCTGAAGGTGCAATCTTTTGGATCGTCGGAGGTTCAGGACCTGGCGGTGGAGGGAGTCCAATTGCACGCAGTGGCCGACCGCCTGGTATCAGTGGACCAGCAGGAGATCCGCTGGCGCGATCCGGTTACCGCCAACATCCAGTCTACGAATTACGTCGATGCCCTCTCTGCGTAGAACGTCTGGCCCGACGCCCGTATAGCCCTCCGGTAGCGTTCCTTATGCCGGTCGACGACGCTCGGGTCCTTTGCGGGCGTGATCGTCAGGAACTCGCCTGGGCGGGGGTCGGTGCTGCTAATCATCTCGGTCCTTCCATTTCTCCCCATCGTCCATCCCGGCTGAGGCCTTCTCTGCCATGTCCGCCACCTTTTTCAGCGACTCACGCCACAGCCGCTTGTCTTCCTCTTGTTTGGCCTGCCACTGTGCCTTGTCCGCTTCCGCCCAGGCATACTGTGTGCAACGTGTCTGGTAGTCGCTCTTGATGATCTGCTGGACTGAGGAAAGCCGGATGT
>JACZRM010000329.1 GCA_022576105.1 Chloroflexota bacterium
GCCCCGGCGGTTGAGGAAGAGAATCGCCTGATGGTTGGTGTTGACGCACTCTTTCAACTCCTGGGTTAGCTCCCGGCTGAAAATGCTTCGGTTCCCCTGCCGCAATTCCTCCCGCATGTCACAAATGCTTACCGGAGCCAGGGCTGGCGCCAGCGCCGGTTCTTGCCCCTCTTTAAGACCGGCCGGTGGAGAGACGATGCGGTTGGGTAGCTCCAGCAGGCGGGTCCGGTCGCGGCCAGTCTGCCCGGTGCTGCCGGCTTGCCCCGTGCTAGCTTGATAATAGGTCTCGACGCCGGGGGTGGCGCTGCCCATCACTACCACCGCTCCAGTCAAACGGGCTAATTCCAGGGCAGTGGTTCGAGCATCATACAGTGGCTGGGCATCCTCCTGTTTGTAAGTCCACTCGTGCTCTTCGTCGATAACGATTAAGCCCAGGTCTGGGACGGGAGCGAAAAGCGCGCTACGAGGGCCCACCACCACGTCGTACTCGCCGTCTCGTATTTGCCACCACTGGTCGAATTTTTCGCGAAGCTTCACGCGGCTATGAATCACCGCCACCCGGCCTGGAAACCGCTCGGCTAACCTGCTCACAGTTTGAGGGGTGAGGGAAATCTCTGGAACCAGGAATATGGTCTGTTGACCCGCGCTGACCACCTGCTCCATTGCCCGCAGGTACACCTCGGTTTTGCCACTGCCCGTTACTCCATGGAGCAGAAAGCTGCGGGGCCGCTGGTTCGGGCTGGTGGTGGCCCGGGACTCGGTAATAGCCTGAGATATACGGGCCACGGCATCGGCCTGCACGGATGTGAGGGTTAGCCGCGAAGCTGGCGAGGTTAGGCTGCCGATTGGGTTATTGGACGCTAGGGGCGCTCTCTCTTCCCGCAGCCACTCCAGGGCCAGCAACCCCCTTTCCACCATGTTCAGGCTGGTTGCGCGGCCAAACTCTTTGTTCGCCAAGGTCACCGGATACCCCTGATTGTAAGATTGGACTGCCTCCAATAGCTTGGATTGCCGGGGCGAAAGCTTCTGGTTTTCGGCTAATTCAGCAACTGCCCCAACCGCAGGTATCAAGTAACATTCGTAACGGAAGGTCTTGACTCGGGGCAAGTCTACGCGACGCTGTACCAGGCCCGAATCTACCAAACGATTTAATTCCCGGATGCCGTTGCGCCCCAACAAATGGGTGAACTCTCCTTCGCCCATCTGTCTGGTGTTTGACAGCTTTCGCACGGCCTCCAGCGTTTGGGGACGCCAGTAGCTGGGTTGATTCGAGGGAGTCAATTCCTCTCCGGCGGCGGGAATAGCCGAGACCCGGGAACGTACTTGCGCCTTAAATCCGGGGGGTAAAAGGAGGGAAAGGCATTCGAAGAGGGAGCAGAGGTAGTATTGGCTTAGCCAAAGGCCCAGCGAGAGGCCGATGGGACCAACCAATGGAGAGGGTTCCAGGGGTTGCAGGATATCGCGAGTAGTTTCGACTTGGGCGGTGCTGGACAGCCGGACCACCAATCCTTGTAACAGACGGCGTCCGAAGGGGACCCAGACCAGTTGACCTGGCTCCACGGAGAAATTATCCGGAACACTGTAGGAAAAGGTGCGGGAATGAGAAACCGGCGCATCGACGGCTACTTCCGCGTATCTCATGTCACGGCCATCTGGGATGGCTTTTGGGTGGTGGGTTAGGACTGTCCCTGCGCCGGGTTTCGGGGCCTGCGGACCAGGGCCTTTTCCTTGATCCGGGCGGCCCGCCCCTGCAGACCCCGCAAATAGTACAGCTTGGCGCGGCGCACCGAGCCCTGCCGGGTGACTTCCAGCGAATCGATTAGCGGGGAATGGAGGGGGAAGATTCGCTCGACGCCGATCCCGCCGGTGATCCTTCGCACGGTGAAATTGGCCGCCGGGCCGGAACCGTTTTGGCGGCGGATAACCACGCCTTGGAAGGCCTGGACGCGCTCCCAGTCCCCCTCGCGGATTCGGAAGTTAACCCGCACGGTATCGCCCGCGCCAAAAGCGGGAAGCTGGGGGCTGTTTTCCGGTTTCACCAACTGCGCTGCATCCATGCTTTATTCCTTTCAATCGGGTCCAGTTAATGGGCTTCCAGTGGAGCAGTGAGCCATCCCGCCCCGCCTGTTCTTGTTGGATGGTTTCCCCCGGCCTAGTCCGGGGATACGACTTGAAAAGCCGCAATTTAGCATACCACAGCGGGGGCGCAGTTGATACGGTAAGGCTGGAATTGTAACTGTTCAGACTTGATG
>JACZRM010000055.1 GCA_022576105.1 Chloroflexota bacterium
AAGAAATCCTTACGGCTAAGGAAGCCAAACCTACATGAATTGATCTTCTGATCCATAGCGACCCCATGCCCATCAAAAGGTTCGCTATTACTGGCGTCATACCCATTGAGAAGTTGAGTCCAATAGTTCTGGACTTCGAACGCCCAATCAATATAAGAAAGATTACCGCTATCGCTTACTTCGTAGAAGCTGTTATTTGATAAAGCCAGTTCGAACATAGCTCGTTTCCCGACGAACATAATCTGCCTAAGAGCAAAAATATTGTCTATCCCATCCGGTAGGCGCCTGATTTTATCGTTGGGTTCAATCGTTCCCCCATCGTAGATAAATTCCCCATATCTCTGGAGATTCTGAAGAGCTGAGGTATCCAGAAAGAGCCGCCTTGGTAGGTCGCAGAAATCGACTTTATTCAGTGGAGCGGTGGTCAAAATAATTAATGTCCTATGTCCTTACTTGCTTCGTTTTCTGGGAACAAGTGCTAGGAAAGGTACTTTAATTGCTCACATCCCATACGCCTGCTTAAAACTCAGGCTCATGCGGCGCTTGGCGGTGTCGATGCTTAAAATCTTTACCTTGACCTTCTGGCCCTGATAGACGCACTCTTTGGGGTCGGTTATCCGCCGGTTGGATAGCTCCGAGATGTGAATCAGGCCCTCCACCCAGTCCTCCAATTTGACGAATGCCCCAAATTCGGCCAGGCGGGTAACCGTGCCCTCAACAATGTCCCCCTCGATGTATCGCTCGGGCACCGTGTCCCAAGGCTCGGGCATGATGCGCTTCAGGCTCAGGCTGATTCTGCCGTTTTCCCGGTCAACCTTCAGGATTTGCACCGTCAGCTCGTCGCCCACACTGACCACTTCGTCCGGCGACCGGAGCATTCGCCAGGAAAGCTCGGATATGGGAATCAAGCCATCGACCTGGCCAAGATTCAGGAAGGCCCCAAAGCCGCGCAGGGACGTGATCTTGCCGGTAACCAGCGCGCCTTCTTCCAGGGTTTCGATGAACTGCCGCCGGGCCGCGTCGCGACTCTGCTGCCATAGGGCGCGCTCCGACAGTATCAGCCGCTCGTTGGCGGGGTCCAACTCCAGCACGTGAAACTGGGCCTGTTGGCCGACCCGCACCGCCAGGTCTTTTTCCCGTCCGTCGGCTGAGGTGGGCGCGGCGTGGGAAATGGGCACAAACCCCCGAATCCCCTGCACTTCAACCTCCAGGCCTCCCCGGTTATGTCCGGTGATTTTGGCCGTTACGACATCGCCGCTGCTGAGGCTTTGCTGCAGGTTATCCCACATCTGGGCTTGTCGCGCCCGGTCCAGGGACAGCATGGCCATTTCTGACCCGCGCTCCCCTTGAAGCACGGTAAATTGCATGCGGTCGCCCAGCTTTAGACCGGCCCGCTCCTCCGGCGCCAGGGTGCGCATTTCAGCGATGGGCACCATGCCTTCGGTTTTCAGACCAACGCTGACCACCAGGCCTTCATCGTCGATACTGACAATCTCGCCCTCCAGCGTGTCGCCGGGCTGGTAGCGGCGGGGAGTAAAAGCTTCCTCGGGAAGCTGGGACATGTCGGTAATGGCATCGAAATCAGGTTCAACCATGGCGGGTAACTCCTGAAAGACTGGCCGCAGGATATAGTTAGCGCGACACTGTTACATTACAACATCTACGGAACAACAGCTTCGAAGGATTTATCGATTATCGGGAAATGCTTGGGGAATAGCTATTTGACAGCGGATTTCACTTGTGGGGGATGTCGGACGCGGTGGCCAGGATCAGGGGCTCTCGTTCTTCCAGGGCGGTCAAGCGGCGCATACCCTTTCGGGTGTCGCTGGCTACTCGGGCCGGGTCCCAGTAGTTTACCCGATACTTGAACAGCCAATAGGTAAATTCCTTTAAATCGGTCAGCGTCAACGCCGGTTCGCCGGCATGTTCGGTATAGTCGGTTTGGGCATTGAGGGGTGCCGAGCTTTTGACCTGCTGCTGAAATTCGGCCAACAGATCAGCCCGGTCCCGGCCGTAGAGGTGGGAGAAGGCCGCTTCGACCAGGTCCTCGCTGTCTGGATAGCACCTGGCCCGGTGTCGCTTTCGCACCTCCTCTTCTGTAGCCAGTTGCAAGGCTTCCTCCAGGACTACCCCGTACCAATAGTTGAGGTAGGCCCGGTGTTTGGTGACCCCAATCAACTCTCGAAAGACTTCCGGCGTGACTTCGTCGGGCAGTTGACCGGTAAACAGCAACGCTTCTTTCTCCTCAGCCGGAACCGCTCCGTCCAGCTGGTCAATCAGGCGCTGGGCCAGCAGTAACCAATCGAAGGCCTCTCCGCGAATCAAGTACTGGTAGTTCCGACCCTGGTAGACTTCCTGGGGCAGCGTCCACAGGCCCACGGCCTCCAACAGAGCCTGATGCCAGGTGGCGCCGGCGTCCAGGGCCGACTTGAGGTGCAGCACCGCCTGGGGCACTTGCCGAACCAGGTCAGCGCCAGCGTCGGGAAAAGCCGAGGCTATTTGATCGTTATACTCGGTCACGCACTTACTTCCTGCGCCAGCCGTGCATCGAACAGCTTGATGCGCTGGGGCTTGGGCGTCCGGACGTAGGCCAGGAATTGGTCCCGTTCCATGGTGTTGAGAATGTGCTCTGCCTGGCACCAGGCGCGGCGGGCCACCGCAACGCCAAACCTGCGCTGGACTAAACTGGCCTGATGGTGGGAGTCGGTGTTGATCACCAGAGGAACACCCAGTTCCCGGGCCCGGTAGGCATGGGTGTCTTTCAAGTCCAGCCGCTCCGGTGAGGAATTGATCTCCAACGCAGTGCCGGTTTCCCGGGCGGCTTTCAGCACGGCGTCCAGGTCAAACTGAGTAGGATTCCGCTGCCCGATCAGGCGGGTGGAAAGGTGCCCGATAATCGTAACCGAGGGATGCTGCATCGCCTTGATTAGCCGCTGGGTCATGGTTTCCTGGTCCTGTCCCATTGCAGAATGGACCGACGCAACCACCACATCCAACTGGGCCAGCATCTCGTCTGGATAGTCCAGGCTGCCATCGGCGCGAATGTCCACTTCAGAACCGCACAGAATGGTTATTGGGTACTGTTCCTGCATCGACTTGAGTAATTTGATCTGCGATTCCAGCCGTTCAATTGACAGACCGTTGGCAATGCCCAGGCCCGCCGAGTGGTCGGTCAGGGCCAGGTATTGGTAGCCCTGGGCCATTGCCGCTTCCACCATCTCTTCAATGGGATTGCTGCCATCGCTCCAGTTGCTGTGCAGGTGCAAATCCCCCCGAAGGTCGGTTTCCTCAACCAGGAGGGGCAGCCGCCCTTGTTGGGCCGCCTCCAACTCTCCCATGTCCGTACGCAGTTCCGGGGCAATATAAGGGAGGCCCAGTCGGGCGTAAAAAGCCGGTTCGTCGGCAAATTCCTCCAACTGGCCGGTGGCCAGGTTGGTGATGCCATATTCGTTCAGGGATAGACCCATTCGGTTGGCGTAGTCCCGCAACCGAATGTTGTGATGCTGACTGCCGGTGAAATATTGCAGCAATGCCCCAAAGGACTCTTCTTCGCCAAGGCGCAGGTCAATCTGGATTCCCGATTTGAGGACCACGCTGGTCTTCTTTTCACCATGCACCAGCACGTCCGCCACCTCCGGCAGCGACACCAGGGCCTGGCTCACTTCCTGGGGGTGCGGCGAAGTGCCGATCAGGTCGATATCGCCGATGGTTTCCTCCCAGCGGCGCAGACTACCCACCGGGTATAGCTGTCCAATGTGGGGGCACTGCTCCCGAAGCGCAGAAACCACGGCTTCCGCCGCCGCCAATGCCTCCCCAATCGGTGTACGGCTGTCCTTGGTGCGCATATTCTGTATATTTCTGAGGATGGTATCAGCGGTTTTCTGACCCAACCCGGGCAGAACGGCCAGCTTGCCTTCCTGGATAGCCTGCTCCAGGCCCTCAATGGTGCTGACTTTCAACTCGCCGGCGATTAACGCCGCGGTCTTGGGCCCAATGCTGGGGATGCTCATGATGGCGAGAACGCCCTCCGGCATTTCCTCTTTCAGACGTTGGTAGGCCGATACTTGGCCCGTGGCAACCATTTCGTGAATCTTATCGCTGATGGCTTTGCCTATTCCCGGGACTTTTTTCAGGTCAACATCGTCCGCCACCGCCTGCGCCAGCGAAAAGGAAAGTTGGGAGATGGTCCGGGACACCCGCTGGTAGGCACGGATTTTGAACACGGTGTCTCCCTTTATTTCCAAAAGGGTTGCCATGTCTTCAAAAAGCTCGGCTACTTCTTCATTGGTAATTTGGGAATTCGGCACGACAGTTTCCATTGGTAGGATTCTTGGACCAAGGGTCTTGGGTTTGAGTCTATTCTAGGGGGCGAGTCGCTATATGCCAAGGTGATTGTGGTACACGCTGAATATCTGAGGTTTCAATTATTTAGGTCGGATGGGCCACTGATCTAGATCAGACTGTCACTGGCATAGAGCTCCCCAACCAACTGGCTCATCAATGATGACAGGAAACTGACGCCGCCGATAGCTTGGGAGTAACCCATGCGGGTGGGGCCGATGACGCAAATGGTGCCGGTAGCCTGCTGGCCCACCCCGTAGTGACAGACGATTACGCCGAAAGGACGGAGAGTCTCATCCTGGTTTTCCTCTCCGATATACACTGAGACATTTTCCGGCTGGGCTTTTCCAGCCAAGATGCTATCCAGCAGCACATCCTCTTCAAGCAACTCCACCAGCTCGTTTGCGCTGCCGTCCCGGGAGAACTCGGGCTGGTTCAACAACCAGCGCAGCCCGTCAACATAGTGCTGCGGAGACTTGGCGGTCTCGGTGTCTCTTAGCATCTCAATAGTTTCGTTTTTAACCCGGGTTTCCAGCGGGTTCAATTCCAGCCGAGCGGCCTCCAACTGACGGTAATCCATTGCGCCCAGATTTTCGTTCAGTACGTTGGTAACCTGGTCCAGATGGCTGGGCGTAGTGGGTTCATCCAGGGGAATCAGCCGCCGAAGCAGCCGGGTTTCCTGCAACACCACCACCAACAGTACCAGATACTCTTCAAGGTACACCAACTGGACCTGCTTGAGTTTGGGGGACTTGGCCCAGGGCACGGTGACGATGGCCATGTTGGTTGAAATGCGAGATAAGATAGCGGCGCACTGCCGGCTCCAGGTCTCAACATCCAAATACGCCTGCTGAAAATAGCCGTTGATTTCTGCCCGGAGGTCAACCGGCAACTGGGGCGGGCTCTTCAAAGACTCAACGTAGTGGCGGTAGGCACGATTTCGCGGCACAGCCCCAGCCGAAATATGGGGGCGGGAGATGTAACCTTCTTCAGTAAGCTGGGACATGGTACTGCGAATGGTGGCTGAACTGACCTTGACCGGAGAACGGTGGGCAATATACTCTGACGCCACCGGTGAGGCGGAGTTGATGTATTCGTCTACCAGGATATTGAGGACTTCGCCGGCGCGCTCCGACAGCATTTTGCCCCCCAGAGTTAGGTATTACCTGTTGCCCGGCGGCCCGGGCTGCGTCACCAGTACAACCCCTGGTATCTGGGTAGAGTCACCCATTGACTCTGATCGATTCTCCCTATTATACTCTGCTCTGGTTTGTCTTCCCATCAACTACGATTACCGGGATTGGGATACATTCAAGCACCTGCTCCCACACAGTAGGAATGCCTAAAAGATGAACGTCACACCCTCGGGGTCGGCCTCATACCTACCGAATCAAACCGTGGCGTTGGCCGATGCCATCTTCCCCACGGACGAACGCAGCATCCGCCTGATTCGAGATGCGGGGTTGGTAGTAGCCGGGGTCGTGTTCGTCGCTTTATTCGCCCAAATCCGCGTAACGCTGGGCTTCACTCCAGTCCCGCTCACCGGTCAGACGCTGGCGGTGCTACTGACCGGCGCCGCCCTGGGTAGCCGGCGCGGCGCGATCGCTATGGTCGTATACGTAGCAGCGGGAGCCTGGCTACCAATTTTCTCCGGAGGCAATTCAGGAGCATTTTGGGGTTTGGCCTCGGGTGGTTACCTGGTTGGCTTCATCCTGGCTGCATTTGTGGTGGGATACCTGGCGGAACGAGGCTGGGACCGCAAGGTGTGGATACTCATCGCCATGTTGCTGGGAAACATCGTGTTGTACATTCCTGGGTTGGTCCAACTCTCTTTCTTCGTACCAGAGGGCAAGGTCCTGGAGTTAGGCCTGTATCCCTTCCTTCTCGGAGATTTGATTAAGCTGTACATAGCCGCCTTGGCGCTGCCGTCGGCCTGGTGGCTGATTGACCGGAGTGGAAGTATGTTGCCATGGAAATAACCTGGCTAGGTCATGCCTGCTTCCGGCTCAGGTATGACGAAATCGTCGTTGTCACCGATCCCTTTCCATCTTCCTTGGGCCTAACTCCAGAGAACCGTCCGGCGACAATTGTAACGGTAAGCAACAGCCATCCCAACCACAGTAATTTCAAGGAAATTCCCGGCGATCCACGAGTCTTTGACGCTCCTGGGGAATACGAACTCTCCGGGGTGGGGGTTCGCGGTGTTATGACTCCTCTGCTCCATGATACGCCACGCGAACAGCGTAACGTGGCCTACTCAATCGAAATTGAGAACGTATGTATCTGCCACCTGGGCGATATCAACGAGCCATTGACTCCCAAGCAGATTGATGAGTTGTCTCCGGTAGATGTGCTCCTGGTGCCCACCGGGGGCGGTTGTACCTTGGATTTGGAACGCGCCGCCCAGACGATACAGGACCTGGACCCAAAGATTGTGATTCCGATGCACTACAGCATTCCCAATGTATCTCTAGACTTGGCGACGTTAGACACCTTCCTGCAACTCTTGGGGGGCAGCGAAATCCAGTCTCAGCCCCGCCTGTCGGTGACCACCTCCAACCTTCCAGCAAATATGCGGGTCAACGTACTGACGCCTCTGGCGCGAGCCACGTGACAACGATAATTTAGTCTCTGAATATAAGCTAAGGGCCGGTCAATGACCGGCCCTTAGCTTGCTGCAGTCCTACCAGTTGTTCCGCCTGCCCCAAGCAGCAAAAGCTCTACGCCGACCAGACGTTAGCAACAGTCCAGCAACAATTGCCAGGCCCAACGCAACAATGGGAAGCGCGGCCATCTGGGTCCCCCACGTTAGTCGTCGGCTTTGCGTAGAGCGATTTAAAAAGCTAGACAAAGCAAAGAGTGCCTCGATTGTTCGAGGCACTCTTCCGGTTTAGCCTAGCTGCGTTGGTTAAGCGTTCTGCCTACCCATGAAGTAGACTGCGCCTACGCCGATCAGGGCTACGATGGCCAGTATGAGCGAAATTATACCTAGCGCTCCACCACCACCGCCACTACTACCGGCAGGCCCGGCAGACCCGGCGGGGCCAGCGGGGCCGTCAGAGCCGTCAGAGCCAGCCACGCCGGGGGAACCAGCGGGGCCAGGGGAACCAGCGGGCCCGGCAGTTCCGGCGGGGCCAGCGGGGCCGGCAGGACCTATAGAGCCGGTGTCTCCAGGTCCTCCCGGACCGCCGCCGCCGGTCAACGAGTTGGCGGTGAGGTCGAGTTTTTCAGCTCCACCTTGCTGCCAGTTAGCAGTCTGGTCGGCAGTCAGGGAACCTACCACGAAGGTTACGTCAGTCCCGGAGCCGAATGCGACTTGCAAAGGACCATAGTTTCCGCTGTTATCAACTTGAACTGAGCCTTTCACGTCACCGCCGATCATGGCCGTGACCGTCGTACCAGCCGGAGCGGTCAAACCATTGACCACAACTGAGCCGATGAATATATGAGGTGGCACACTCTGCGCCGAGGCGACGGCCGGCAGGGTGAGCAGCAAGGCCAATACCGATAGCAAGGCCAAGAATCTAACTTTGATCATTTATTCCTCCTTAGAACGTTGGTAAGCCCCACTGGGCCGCCGTTGTCAGCGGCCCCGTGGGTGCGAATCTTAGCTTGTTTGTCAGACCCTACGGGAACACTATCAAGCTCCAGCAGTCCTCTTCAGGGGTGTCGAAGTTCACGCAGGTGAGGTCAAACACAGTGCCATTTAGTTCAACGCTCGTGTCACCCTTGACCTTGATCCACAGCGGGTGACCGGAAGCGACTTCGTTAAGGGTATTGGCCGACAAGAAGTCAGGGTCGTTGATGAAGAAGTCCCACTCCTTATTGACGTTGTTGAAGAAGAACGCCCGGTCAAGGGTGTCATCCGTGAACAACGGCTCCAGAGCATCCGCTATGGGAGTTACAACTCCGGTTACGCCACTGGCGTCGGTGACCGTGAAGCCCACGCTGGCGGTGGTGTTGCCAATGTCCAGTTGCACAGTCTGGACTCCGGTGTCGGTACCTGGGATTCTGAAGGTGAACGTTACAGCACCCAGGTTATCGGTGGCAGGCTTGGGCGCCGGGGTTACGTCGATGTTGCCAACCTCTAGTATCAGTATGGGAGTGAAGCGCTTGAAGCCAAAGGCAGTCAACTCAACCTCGGTCCCAGCCGGGCCGCTGAGCTTGCTTAGGGTAATGGTTGCCCGCGGCACGCTGCATCTTGTGCAGCGCAACATCGCGATGGGCCCAGACCACCGCCAGGTCGGAACCCCGCCAAGCATTGGCGCGCCGCTCCTCCGGCTCAATCCCATGTTCGCGCAGGCCAGCAACGAAGGCGTCCAGCTTCGGCTCGGCCCACGGCTGGCCGGCCCGGTAGACGACGATATCTAACGGCATGGATGTCAGATCAAAGCGGTCAGCGCCGCCAAAACCAACGCCGCAGCCGCCGGAAATAACCAGACTACGAGATGAAATTCACCCTCGCCTACTGGTTTGTCGTTGGGGCTCTTTGGCATAGTTTGCTCCTCATGTTCGTATTACCGCCAATTGGAC
>JACZRM010000330.1 GCA_022576105.1 Chloroflexota bacterium
GCAAGGAATTGACCACACTCTCGTCCAAAGAAATGCGGCTCATGAGGCGGGAGATGCAGGTGATTTTCCAAGACCCGTATAGCTCGCTGAACCCTCGAATGACCGCCGGAAACATCATCGGCGAGCCTTTGATCGTTCACAAACTGGTGAGTAATAAAGCGGAATACCGGGAACGGGTGGCCGACCTGCTTCAAAACGTGGGCTTGAATCCCTACATGGCTGACCGCTTTCCCCACGAGTTCAGTGGCGGGCAGCGCCAGCGAATTGGGGTCGCCAGGGCCCTCTCCGTAGAACCCAAGTTTATTGTGGCAGACGAGCCAGTGTCCGCCTTGGACGTTTCCATTCAAGCCCAGATAATCAATCTGCTTGAAGACCTGCAGGATCGCTTCAACCTTACCTATCTGTTCATCGCCCACGACCTTTCGGTGGTCCGACATATTAGCGACCGAGTAGGTGTCATGTATCTGGGCCACATTGTAGAGATGGCCGACCGAAACGCCATCTACGTTGATCCGGTCCACCCGTATACCAAGGCACTTCTTTCGGCTGTTCCAATTCCCGACCCAGTAGCAGACGCTCAGCGAGAGCGGGTGGTCCTGACCGGGGAAGTGCCAAGCCCGCTGAACCCTCCCACCGGCTGCGTGTTCCACCCCCGCTGTCCCATAGCTACCGCAGAATGCTCTCAGGTTACCCCGGAACTAAGAGAAGTCGAGCCCAACCACTGGGCGGCCTGCATTCATGCGCCTGGTTACGGGGCGATTTAGCGGCCCTATGCAACCAGCGTTCATACGCAATTTCTGCATCATCGCCCACATCGACCATGGCAAATCCACCTTGGCTGACCGGTTTTTGGAAATTACCGGCACCGTCCGCCCCGAGGACATGGTCGCCCAATTCATGGACAAGATGGAACTGGAGCGTGAACGGGGCATTACCATAAAGGGTAAAGCGGTTACCATGACCCACCGGACCCCGGATGGGCAGGATTATCAGCTGAACCTGATTGACACCCCCGGCCACGTGGATTTTAGCTACGAAGTATCTAGGGCCCTTGCTGCCTGCGAGGGAGCTATCCTGGTTGTGGATGCCAGCCAGGGCATTGAGGCCCAGACTATCGCCAACATCCTGATGGCCATGGAGTACGATTTAGATATTATCCCCGTGGTCAACAAAATAGACCTCCCTCAAGCGGAACCGGAGCGAGTTGCCGCCGAGTTACAACAAGTTTTTGGCTTCGACCCCGAGGAAATCCTCTTCGTGTCTGCCAAAGACGGCACCGGCGCCGCAGAAATATTGAATGCGGTGGTGGACCGAATTCCGGCTCCATCTGGGGATTCGGACCATCCAGCTAGGTCTTTGATATTCGACTCTGTGTACAACCCTTACAAAGGCATCATCGCCCACATCCGGGTACGGGACGGGAAGATATCTCGCCATGACCGAATCCGAGTAATGTCTTCGGGAAAAGTGACTGAAGTGGTCGAGGTTGGGGTGTTCTCTCCATTTCCCACGCCGGTGGACGTATTGGAATCAGGGCAGGTCGGATATGTGGCCACCGGATTTAAGAACGTCCGGGAATGCACCGTGGGCGATACCTTAACCGACGACAGGCGACCGGCAACTGAGGCGTTGACCGTATATGTCCCTCTAAAATCGATGGTATTCGCTGGGATTTACCCAGCCGATGGCGAAGCATACAACAACCTGCGGTCAGCCCTGGAAAAGCTCCAGTTGAATGACGCTTCTCTCAACATCGAACCGGAAAACAGCGTGGCTCTCGGTTTTGGTTTTCGCTGCGGGTTCCTGGGCTTGATGCACTTGGACATCGTCCAAGAAAGGTTGGAGCGGGAGTACGACCTGGATATCATTGCCACCGCTCCCAGCGTCGGCTACCGAGTGATTACAACCTCCGGGGAAACGATACAGGTCCAGAGCCCGTAAAAGCTGCCGCCACCAGACAAGATAAAAGAGATTTGGGAGCCCATTCTCAATTTGACCATCGTGGCGCCCAGTCGGCATGTGGGCGTGATCATGGAGTTGATGCACTCCCGCCGGTCCGAGTTCAAGCGCATGGAGTATATTCAAGGCACACCGGGCCAGGGTCTAGCGGGCAAGGGCTCCCAAGGGAAAGGCGCACGCACCGAGGAGGGTATTTCGGGCTCATCTGGCGTTGGGAACGTCAGCAGCAGCCAGGACCGGCTGGTTATGGATTAAACCATGCCCTTGGTGGAGATGCTGGCGGACTTT
>JACZRM010000331.1 GCA_022576105.1 Chloroflexota bacterium
GTCCAGCTTCTGGGATTCCAGGCGCACCACCACCGACCGGCCTCCGGCAACGTTAAGGGTCTTGTGAATTTCCCCCGGCAGGAAGAATGCCACGGAACCGTCGTTCTGGACAAAGCTGCCGTACCTTTTGATCTGTGTAGACTCAACCCCTTCTCCCTTGTAAAACCAGCGCCACTTGGACTGCTCAATGGCGCCTTTGTACACGCCGTAAACCACCCAGGCCACACCGTGGTCATGCACCGGGCTTTCTTGACCGTCTTTCTGGACGGAAACCATCAGCCAAAACCCAGGTCCAGGTAGCCCGTGCTCCTCATCCAGGTGAAGCTCGAAGCGGCCGTACCCGCCTTCCTCCGGCAAGTTTATCTGCTCTTCCAACCAACCGGGGACCGCCAGCAATTCTTTCAAGTGACTGGCAGCTCCTTGGGCTTGGAGCAGAGGGTCTTTGGTTGAAGCGAATATCTGCTTCACATCGTCTACGAAAGCTTCCACGGTATAAGTTGCTGTTTGCGTCAACATTGCCTCCCGCGCCGTTATGCCCTGATATTGATGCATTTTGACGAGGAAATAGCCAAGAGTCAATTGTCCATAGGCCAAAGGCGACAGGCATGGCGTCGGTAAGCTACTTCCGAAAATCAGCAGATTCGGCCCTTATCATTGGGCTTCACCAAGAGAAGGGCGGAATGATGGCGGCCCTCATCCGGTAAGCGCTCCCCAGCCTCTTTGAGGGTTAACACCAACTGCCATTGCGTGTACCTTCCGCCAATCTTCAGGGTTGCCTGTCTGTGCCTTCTATTCCCTGACAAGTAATCTGTGGTCAGCGAACTCAAGAGCGATATGAGTAAGGCTCACAAGGGCTCACGAAAGCTCACTAGGAAGGAGGAGAATCCATGAGAACGTTGTTGATGGTACTGATGATCGCGGGAATGATGTCCACAGTCGGGGTCTACGCCGCAGGTTTCGGCTCCACTCCGACCACCAAGACCCTAGCCGGTTCCGGAAATGAAGCGGTTTCCGCCCCCAACACCGGGACGGTGACTCTGGGCTACGTGACCACCGGCGACGTGGTAACCGGAGTTAAGGTGACCTGGACCCCCGCCTCCGCTGGTGATTATGACATCACCGTCGTGGCTGGCGGCACCACGGGAACCCTGAACATTCCCAGCAGCGGCACCGTGGCGAGGACCGACACTGTGACCATAGCTTCAACCGAGGCCAGCGCTATCACCACCGCCAAAGTGGTCATATCCGAGAACTAAGCATTGCTGAGTTGACCAAGCTTTAACCAGCGCAGCACCTTAAAAAGAACAACAAGTTAGCGGCAACCGAGGGGTCTTGCCCAGTTCATGGCCCCTCACACCCGCCAGGACAGAACCCCGCAGGACAGAACACAGGCGGACTGGAACTTGAAATAGCTGAACGATTTGCTCTGATTGATCAGCGTCCAGTAATCCGACCCAGGTTCGTCCTCCTTAAACAGCGAGAGGCTCCCAAAAAGGAGCCTTTTGTTGTTTTCCCATTTTCGGCGCCCCCTGGGGTATCAACCGCGCAACGGATTCCCGCGCTGCTAGTGCTCGTGCTGGGCCAGTTCTATCAAAACTCCCCCCGCCGCCGAGGGCGCCAAGAACCCTATTTCTGCCCCCATAAGTCCACGCCTCGGCACTTTATCGAGAAGATCAATGCCCAGAGCATCCAGGGCCTTCAATTTATCAGCGATCCCATCCACCTCAAAGCAGACGTGATGCAGGCCTTCGCCGCGCTCACGGACGTGAATCGAGATTGCGCTGTCGGGATTTATCCCTTCCAGCAATTCCAGATTAGTATCCTTCACTGGAATGAAGCAGCCACGGACGCCAATGTCTTCCCGGACGACTATGGGGCCCGCCTCCAATCCAAAGAGATTACGATAAAACTCAATGCTGGCGTCTAGGTTGCTCACCGCAATCCCAATGTGATGCACCAGGTCCGTGGGCACTGGGGGCTTTCCGGGAATGGTCATAAATACACCTCACTTGTTAGGAGTGGCGCCATCTTAGCACGGCGATTGTCTGGTTCGCTGGTGATCCACTTTTTACCCCGTCGCCGATGAGGGACGTGCGCCCGGCCAAGGTCTAATTCAACCCAAACAGAAAAATGGGCCAGACAGCCTCGGTAACGGTATAATTGATTCAAGCGCCGTTATCTTGCCCTCTAGCTGCTCGCCCATCCCGGTAATCGGCGAGCAGCT
>JACZRM010000332.1 GCA_022576105.1 Chloroflexota bacterium
GGGGACGGGTCATGGGAATTTACGGGATGACCTACAACATCAGGCCTCTGGGCGGAATGCAGGCAGGGGCGCTGGCCGGTCTGATTACCGCTCCCTTCTCAATCGCGGTCGGCGGACTGGCGGTAGCTATTTTCGCGATAGGATCAGCCCTGGCCAGCCGCAATGTACGCCAGATGAACCGCTTGATACTGGAAGCCGAGCCGGTACCTACCCCGGTTCCTACCAACGAAAGACCCACCTCACAGCCAGCACCTTCTCCGGCGGACAGCTAGGGAGTACCTGATAGCCGCGTCTACTGCTATCCAAATATGTTACGCTCCACCCCGGTCGACGCCACAGCCATGTTTATCGGGGATCAGTCCTCAGCGCCTTAGCCAACTCCAACTGAGTCTCGACCCAGGGTTATTGCCATCTTGCCATTGAGGGGTCTTAAACCTCTGCGGAGGGCTTATCTACACAACATTGGGAGGATGCTGGTAGAGTTATAGCGAGCAGGATGAGTCAGAACCATTGGTCATGGTATCAGGTTTTGAGTAAGGAGCAGCAATGAGTAGCGAATCAGGAACCAATGATCAACGCCTCCACGTGTTGTGAGTGTCCGGCAGTCTGCGGCGAGCCTCTTTTAATTCTGGTCTGCTGCGGGCCAGCAAGGAACTGGCGCCCGACCTGATGGACGTAACAATCTTCGACCTGAGAGACATTCCCTTCTATGATGGCGATGTCGAAGCCGAGGGTGATCCGGCGTCAGTGACGGCGCTGAAAGCGGCCGTGCGCCAGGCCGACGCGGTGATATTTGCCACGCCGGAGTACAATTACGGCACCTCCGGGGTATTGAAAAACGCGGTAGACTGGATGTCCAGGGACCGTGAGCCAGACTCTCTAATGGGCAAGCCCGCCACCATCATCGGCGCCGGTGGACGCGCCGGCACTGCGCGCGCCCAAATGCAACTGCGGGAGACCTTGGCCGAAACCGGCGCCATTGTCATGGTCAAGCCAGGAGTCTTGGTATTCGCCTTTTCTCCGATGAAGTTTGATGAGGACGGTAATCTTACCGACCAGGAAACTCAGACGCTGGTTGGCAAGCACATGGCAGAGTTTGCCAACTGGATCATCAAGGTAGGCAATCCGCGAGAGTTTAGCCGGTTCGCCTGCGAAATGGACATCCAGGCGGTCCGGCGCTAGCCGAATCGCTCTGAGGGTTAGTGCTCCATACCGGCCAGAGACGCTGGATTTCAGGTACGGTGCCAGCAGCGTTCAGGTCTTGGCCAGTTCACCAAGCCTGACCGCGGCGGCTTCGGGAATCAGTCCCGAAAACAACTCGGGGTGGATGATTTCCGCCATTATCTCCAGCCCGGTGACCAGCCGGGGTCCCAACCGGCTGGTGTAAGCATCGGCATCGATTATGTAAACCCGGTCGTTCCGTACCGCCGACAGAGAATCCCATCCCTCCAGGTCCAGCAACAGCGGCAGGTCAGCAATGGCGCGTTTCAGGTCGAACCCGCAAGGCATCAGCATTATTATCTCGGGCTGACTGGCTACCACCTGCTCCCAGTCAAGACGTTGTGACCCCGTTTCCCTACTGCCGAAACAGGCCGCGCCGCCAGCCCTTTCCACCATTTCCACCACCCAGTGGCCGCCGCACATCAGCGGATCAACCCACTCCAGCTGGAGCACGGTTGGTCTGCTGGCAGCTTGGGCCGCGCGCTGGGTGACCGCATCGATGCGAGCTTGCAACCGGGCAGTCAACGAATCGGCGGCTTGATCCTTCCCAGTTGCCCGGCCCACCCGCCGAATGTCCTCTAGAACATCCCCCAGCGACTGGGGGTCCAGGGAGACAACCTGGGGATTCTTGTTAAGTTTCAAGCCAAGCTCGGCCACCTGCCGAGCGGACAGGGCTCAAACATCGCAAATGGCCTGGGTCAGCAGGATATCCGGGTCGGCGGCCTGCAACGCCGCTTCGTCGGTGACGTAAAGCCCCAGCCCTTGTCGGAGTTTTTCGGCGATAATCTGGCTGATTTCCCCGCTGGAAGGGTTGGTCCCATCAAAGACGCTGCGTACGATGACCGGCTTGCTGCGGGCTGCCACCGGGTAATCGCAGCGGGCGGAAACACCGTAGAGTTGGTCTTGCAGACCCAGCTCATAGACGATCTCGGTGGCCCCAGGCTGGAAGGAGCAAATTCGCATGGATTGCCTCACGGGATTTTTCTAGTTGGTGAAGGTACAAAAACGC
>JACZRM010000333.1 GCA_022576105.1 Chloroflexota bacterium
TGAAGAACAGGTGGAAATCATCATGAAAGCCTTCAACAGCCAGTCTTTTTCCCATCACGGCAAGGTCTACGACCTGCCACCCAAGGGGCTGCCCTACCGGGGTTACGAGCTGGATGAAATCACCCTGGTGCCCCGGCCCATCAACCGGCCGGTGGAATGCTGGCAGCCGATTGTCAGCGCCGGCCAGCGGGCCATGGACTTCATGTGCAAGCACGGCATTAAAGGAATCATCGGTGGCGGTGCGGTCACCGGCGGAGCCTCAGAGGAAGTGGTGATCCGGTGGCGCGACACCCTGGCCCGCCACGGCAAGGAGACCGAACTGGGCGGTGATTTGACCATTGGGGTTGTGACCTACATCGCCGACTCTCAGGCGCAGGGGATTAAGGAAGGCAGGAAATACTTTGAAGAAGACATGAAAATGTTCGCCCCCCTGGGATTCTTTAGGGGCATGACTGAGCAGCAGCTTTCCGACCTGGCCGATCCCAAAAAGGCTCCCACAGCCGGCCTGCCGACTATCGAAGCCGCCGTTGAGGCCGGGTCCTGGATATGCGGCCCGCCGGAGCACATCATCGAGCGGTTGGAGGAGCTGCAGGACAAGTATCCGGGCCTGGAGCACATTCATGTGGGCTGCACCAGAATGGGGACGCCGCTTGACGTCATTTTGGAGCAACTAGAGCGGTTCGGCACCGAGGTAATGCCCAAATTCAAGGCCCAGAAGGCTGAGACAGTCGAATCCAAGAGCCTTCGATAAGGGCGCTGGAGTCGGACAATATTCTTAGTCCCACATTGGCCGGGCCATGCAGCCGCTCTGCGTGGATTGAACGCTCCCTGCTGGGCCGGTTGACGCGCTCAGGTAGCTGGTTTTAGGTCGTATTAACCCTCAGGGTTACATTGTTGACGAACCCTGGGTGAATTACTGGGCCGAATCGAATAGCAATCCTGATCATTTTCGGCCCCTACGCTCAGTCCCGCTGTTCACATCCGTAGTTATGGTCTCGACGGGTAACCTCGGGTGCTCCAAAATTACGAGCACTGGCCAATCTGGTTGAAACGGATCAAGTCTACTGAAAGGACCGGCGGGTCGGCGACCCAGAGCGTTTCGAGATTGGGGGAAAATGCTGCCTGACCAGAAAGACGTTCCTGGGCCAACCATCCCCGGAATGCGATATTTGCTTTTCATTGCCAGTTGCCTGGTATTCGGCATCGGATTACCTCTGTTCGTACTACCCGATCGGACCAACCTTTTCTTCGCCTGGACCATTAACCCGCCCCTGACGGCAGCATTTCTCGGGGCGGGTTACTTGGCTAGCTTCACCCTGGAATTTCTATGCGCCCGCCAACGCATATGGGCGATGGCACGGGTCGGAGTCCCCGCCGTGCTTCTGTTTACATTGATAACCCTGCTGGTAACTCTGATACATATTGACAAGTTTAGCTTTGGTAGCGGCTTCGGACTGGTTACGGTGGTTGTCACTTGGGCATGGTTGGCCGTGTATGCCGCGGTCCCGCTAGTTATGCTTGTTTTGCTAATACTTCAATTACGTTCCTCCGGAAACGAGCCCCCCAGGCGCTCTTTTATGCCACGATGGTTTCGCCTGGCAATAACCCTCCAGGCTGTCGTCATGCTGTTGATGGGTGTGATCTTGTTGCTCGCACCGACTGAGGTCGCCTCGTTGTTATGGCCGTGGAAATTGTCCGCGCTGACCGGTCGAGCTGTTGGAGCCTGGCTGGTGGGGATAGGGGTGCTCGGGGTGCACATTGGTTGGGAGAATGACTGGAGACGGGTTGCGCCCGGGCTGATCTTCTACG
Organism: Chloroflexota bacterium; assembly: GCA_022576105.1. The sequence continues at coordinate 1,810 of JACZRM010000333.1, forward strand.
CCTTATTCGGAGTGCTGGAGCTGGTTGCTCTGGCCCGCTTCGCCATAGGCAAGTATTCGGCTACAGGAGATGCCATAGTGGACTGGAGTGACGTTCGCTCGTGGGTCTATCTGGTGTTTTTGGTGGGAATGCTCTTAGTTGGAGCGTACGGATGGGCGGCAACCCGCATCTCAGACAAGTCTGCGCCAGCCAGTTGAGGGCTTAGTCCTGATGCGGATGCCCACGTTAAATAGTGCCCCCATCGACGTTGATGGGGGCTTAAGACTCAAGTACTGATTCAACCTCTGCTCCTTACGGCGGGAACGCCACGGCTTCATTCACCGCCGCTCCCAGCCTGGCGGTGGCCGATCCGGCCATAAACGCGGCCCCATCTTCCGTACCCTGCTCCCTGAGCAATGCGGGGGCCAACCCCTCCGCCG
>JACZRM010000056.1 GCA_022576105.1 Chloroflexota bacterium
GTTTGTATCAGCTATCGGGCTACAAAGAGCCAGTCCTGGTGTCCAGCACCGATAATGTAGGCACCAAGCTGAAGATAGCCTCCCTTTTGGGCCGCTATGATTCCATAGGACAAGACGTCGTCAATCAGAGCGTTAACGATGTCTTCGCCACTGGGGCGAAGCCTCTCTTCTTTCTCGATTACATAGCCACTGGCAAGCTTGTACCAAGCAGGGTAGAGGCCATCGTTAAAGGGATAGCGTTGGCCTGCCGACAAGCAAGCTGTGCCCTTATAGGTGGCGAGACCGCCGAGCTACCCGGCCTTTTTGCTGGAGACGACTTCGATCTCTCTGGTTTTATCGTTGGCGTAGTCGAGAAATCGCAAATCTTGGATTGCTCCAAAATACGTCTAGGGGACGCCTTGTTTGGCATCCCCTCCTCCGGCATTCATACCAACGGCTACTCTCTTGTGCGGAAAATCTTTGGTATAGATGATGACCCATCCATCCTAGAGCGCCACTTCGATGACCTGGGATGCATGCTGGGGGAAACCCTTCTAGAGGTCCATCGGCCTTACTACCCGATGCTTGAGCCGGCGTTGCCCCTTGTCAAGGGGATGGCGCACATTACCGGCGGTGGCCTGGTGGGTAATGTGCCCCGGGTGCTGGCCACGGCCTTGCTGCCGATTACTTTCTACTTTTTTTTGAAGCTAACCGTTTTTGAAGGCAAGCGCTGGCACTTCGCCGCGGTGGTCGCTTGCGTTGGGCTGGTGGTGCTGTCGCACGCCATGATGGCGGCAATATTCATCGTGGGTTGCGGGCTATTCGCGGTCATGAGCGGACTGGTAAGGGCCGCTTCCTTCAAATCCGCCTCCCGTGGCATCCTGGCGCTAATCACCGGGGCCTTCCTGTCCGGATGGTGGCTGTTGCCCAGCCTGACTGGAGGTATCACCGAAATCGACCAGCAGGCAGCCAGCGACGCGCTGGCCAAGTTTCCATTGTCCGTATCGCTGAATCCCTTTTTGCGAGGAGAGAACCAGGAAATCTACTACCTGGGAATTTCCCTGGTCATTGGCCTGGCGCTAACGGCAGCCTTTTGGAAAAGGTTAGAACCGTGGCAGAAGGCCTTGGCGCTGACCGCCGCCATCACCCTGCTGATCAGCTCAACCATCATCAGCCCAGTGTTCAACGCCCTGCCCTTCCATCAACTGTTCTGGCCGGTCAGGTTTCTCAGCTTTGCCGGGTTTGTCACCCTGCTGTTGTTGATGGGGGTGGCCGCTACATTCTGGCGAATACCGCCCAGCCAGCACATCAATGTTTACCGACTGGGCGTTCTGGCCCTGCTGGGATTGTTGGTTATCGACTTTCTTCCCTCACTGCAGCTGGTGCGAGGGCGGGAACAGCCATCGGCCTTGGTCCAGTTCTCCCACCGCCTGAACCAACTCGATGGGTGGAGAGTGGCCGCCGCCGACCTCAGTCGCCTGGGTTCAGCCCCCAGCTATCTGTTCGCCTACCCCGGGGAACGGGAGCAAGTATTTGGCTGGGCCTTCCAGGGGAGTGTGACTGCTCCACTGTTAGCTCGACTAAACCAGGCGATGGTTGATAGCTTCGACGCTTACGCGGTGGACCGGCTGTCCATTTTGGGGGCCGACGATGTGGTGGTGCTGGGTCAACCGGACATTCCCAGCAGCTTCGCAGCGACGCTGATCAACAACGGTTTTCAACTCGACCGAAAAGCAGGCGAGCTTGCGCTCTACCATCGGGACGGCGCGCCCCGAGCCTACAGCGTGCCCCGGGAAATCCTAGGTATAGGCCGGGGAGCCCAGAATCTGGCGCTGTTATTCCCAGAGGTGATGGTGGGCCAGTCGGAATACCTGGACGAATACGACCAGGATTTCTTGAACCAGTTCAACCAGCTATTCCTGGCCGGGTTCAAGTGGCGAGACCTGGCCCAGGCAGAGGAACGGGTCCGCTCATTCTTGGAGCAAGGCGGGGAGCGGGTGGTGGTAGACCTGACCGGAGTTCCCAATCAGATACTGTCCCGTCAACCCAAGTTCCTCAATGTCTATGGCGAGCAAGTCCTGGCCGTCGAGCAGGTTAATTTGGTAGACGCAGGAAAAATCGACTCGCTGGAACCCTTCGCCACCGACGGCAAACCCTGGGTGACTCACGATCCCCAGGGAGTCGACGAAGTTTTGGTCCGCTTCACCTATCCGGTGGCCAACGGCACCGCGCTGGGCGTGAAACGGGTCGGTGAGCATCAAGTGCACTTCGTGGGATTGAACCTGGTGTTTCATGCTTTGTTGACCCGCGACCCGGCCGCCGTGGCCTTTCTGGAGCGGGTATTCGGCTTGACCTCCGGACAGATTCCCACCCGCCAAATCATCCCTCTGAACGATTATCAGGCCCACCAATGGGGCTACCAGTTCAATTACCAACTAGAAGAAGAAACCCCAGCACTGATTCCAGTGGCTCACCATGCCGGCACCCGAGTGTACATTGACGGGCAGGCCGTCCGCTCCCAGGGAATCGACCAACTCACGTACATGGTGCTCCCCCAGGGGAATCACCGGGTGGAGATCCGTTCGGAGACGATTCCAATCTATCATTTTGGCAAGCTATTAACCGGTATTGCCCTGGCGGTCACACTGGCCCACGTCTTTGGCGTGTTGAGGCGCTCCAATTTCCGCTACTTCACGCCGAAACGAGAGGTCTCTCCAGATGCGGCCTAACAGTTCGACCCACATTTCATCCGGCAAATACCAGATCGTCGCCGTAACGGTGCTGCTGGCTGGTTTAGCCCTGAATTTGGCCCTGAATTTGGCAATACCCCCGGCGCCGGTTGCCGCAGACCCTCCGGCGATTGCCGGGGACAATTTCAGCGAAGATTCATTCCTGGGTGGATTTGGCTGGCTCGGGGCCTGGCAGACCACCAATTCGGTGGACATTGTTACCGATGACAGCCCTCACATCGGCGTAAGGCACCTGCGGATGCGCGGCTGGGCCACCGTCAGCCGCACCCTTGAACTGCCCGGCCCGACTGATTTAGAAATCACCTTCTGGGCCAAGGCCGAATCGCTGGAAGCCGGTGACATGGTCAGCTTCGAGGTAAGTAAAGACGGCGTAACCTGGATGCCGCTGGACTCCTGGTCCGGCGCCGATAGTCACCCCGGTTACCGTCAGTACCATTACGATCTATCCGGCGCCGGCTTCGACGAGGAGCTATCCCTGCGGTTTCGCAGCAATATGAATGACCCCACCGACTATTTTTTCCTGGATGGGGTAAGGGTCTCTGGGGAGCGCATCGGGTTCGATAACCCGCCTGACGGAGACGCTGAACTTCCCGACGCCCCACTGGTACTGGCGCCGGGGGCAGTTGACCACATCGTTGTTGACGGTGAATTCGCCGATTGGGAGGGTTACCCCAACCTGGCTGACCCGGTGGGCGACGCCACGAAAGCCCGGGGAGACCTTTCCTTGTTCCAATGGGCCAACAACCGAGATGTTGAGGTCAATTTCTGGATGATTGAGCGTCACGTCAACAGCCCTCACCCCAACTATGATGAGGACGATGAGGATGACGATGATGACAACACCTGGCGCAGCTGGGCCGACGAGCACGGATTTAGTGCCGACACCCATGGCCATCAAGTGAAGTACACCATCTACATCGACATGGACAACGACGGCGACTTCAGCGAAACCGATGATCGTCGGGTTATGGTTGATTACCTACCCCGCATTGGGGATTCCAGCGTCCAGGTGCGGGTTAAAGCCGGTCACGGTGGACATACTATATTCTTTGACAGCGGCGATTGGGGGGAGTCGATTGCCGAAGGGGGCCGGCGAGTAGAGCTGGAGGTCCCCTTTGAGCATCTCGGTCTGACCGGCGGGCAGGTAATACGCATGTACGTGGAGAGTAACTGGGATGACCGTCTTCCCGACGGCGGTGACATTCAGTGGTCACCTGCCTCCGTTCTGGGGTATGCGGTGCTGGCCATATTGCTGGGTGCATCTGCAATTGTCTTCTGGCGCATCAGGACCCGGAAGGAGGCCGAATGCCTCTCTGGGTAGGGATTCTGATCACCGTAGTCTGGCTGCTGACCGTGCTGTTCTGGCGGGTCAACCGGGTCTGGCTGCCCTACTACGTCACCGGCACCGTGGGAATGGCCTTCCTGCTGATTTTTTTCGGCGCGCAGGCAACCCCGCTGCAGGAATGGCTGCAAATGGCAACGGTATGGTCGGTGCACCACCTGTCCACCCTATTTCAAATAACCACGCAGACATTCTCGGCCCAGCCCGGCACAATCATGATCCTGGTCATTTCCCAGACCATTGGCTGGACCATGCTGCAAATCTCCGTGGAGTCGTCCGGGCTTTTGGAATCCTGCGTGCTGACCAGCATGGTGATGTTCTACCCAAGCTGGGGATTGCGGAAGAAATTCCTGCTGATTCTGTTTGGCCTGGGGGCAACATTCGTGGCCAACATCGTCCGTTTGATGATCATCACATCTTCGCTGCACTTTCTGGGCAAAGACTCCCTGCTTATTTCCCACGTGGTGGTCGGCAGATTGGTGTTCTTTGCCATCGTCGTGCTCATCTTCTGGATCGTGATTACGCTGCCCACTCTACGCACCGTCCGCCAGAAACTGGACCTGGAGGCCCGAACATGACGTCGTCGTTAATCGGCTTCTTCGTGTTCTGGGGAATCTGGCTGTTCATTCCGCTGATGGTGGACGGTGTCACCGCGGTGGCCTACCTGATCGGCGGATTCTGGATGAACCATAGCCGGCACCGCGCACGCCAACAGCACGTCATGTCCAGCTTTCCCAAGGTATCCATCATCGTACCGGTATTCAACGGCGAGGCGGTGGTGGGAGCATGCTTGGATGCCATCATGGCCCAGAACTACCCCCACGAAAAGCTGGAAGTAATTGTGGTGGACAATCTGAGCGATGACCTGACTCTGCAGGTGGTCCACCAGAGGCAACAAGCCGACTTTGCCGGTTCCTTCCAGTATTTCTCGGTCCCGTTCAAAGGCAAGTCCTGGGCGCTCAACGCCGGAATTTACCGCACCACCGGGGACATCATCTGCAACCTGGATGCCGATGTCCAGTTGCACCCAGACGCCATCAAAGCAATGGCCCAGGCTTTTGACTACGATCCCACCCTGGCCGCCGTTACCGGTTCAATTGAAGTGCGCCAACTGTCCCCGGAAGAAAGGTCTTCAACCTGGCGCTTCCTGCTTGGCGAGTGCGAGTTCTTGGAATACTATGCCGGGTTTCGCATTGGGCGTCAGTACCAGAGCCTGACCAACAGCTTGTTCACCCTGGCCGGCGCTTTTTCCGGATTCAGGAAAGAGGTCATCCTGCGAACAACGCTCTACCAGAGCCAGACGGTGTCTGAAGATACACAACTTACTTTTGAAATCCACCAGAACTTCCCGGATATGCGCCTGCAATGTTTGCCCGACGCCATCGCGTATGTTGACCCAACAACATCCCTGTCAAGCCTGTACGCCCAGCGGGTTCGCTGGCAGCGGGGGCAGTTAGAAGTGGCTTCAATTTTCAGCGGGTTTTTAAAGGTGCCCAAGGGTTTGCGGGGACTCTCGATACCGCGCACCCTGGTGGTTGACCACACGCTGGCCTTCCCCCGGATTGTCTGGACATTCTTGATGCCAATGCTGTACTTCTTCGGTTACCCTCTGGATGTGGTGGTGACCGCCACATTGTCCATGTACCTGGTGTATCTGGTGGTGGACGGCATGTACACCCTGGCGACCTACTTCCTGGCCGACCAGGGCGCCCGAATTCGCATCCGCAAGAATTGGTGGGTCTTTACCATTCTGCCGGCTTTCCGCTGGATGGTCTTCTGGTTCCGCTTTGCCGGCTTCTTGAGCGCACTGAAAGACCCTCCCGAGTGGCGGGTCCAAGACCCGGTGCAGCAGACCATCATCGGGTTGAAACATGCCAAGACGTCGACCATCGTCATCCTGTCCCACCTGTCCAAACTTCAGGTGCGTTTGATCATGGTCGAACTCCTGCGTATGTTTCGGCCCTAACAAGCTTCAGACGAATCAATCTTAATGTCGCAAATACCAACACAATACATTGACGTTTCCCTGGTTACCCGCCTCAGGCTGAACGCTTGGGCGGGAATAAACCCGGTATTGTTGACCGGCTCCCTGGACTGGCTGGCTTACGGGGGAATCACCCTGCTGCACCTGCTGACCGGGTTGCTGTTTATCTTCAACACCGCGTCGGGACAATCCGATGGATTCCATAGCTTGCCTCTGGATGAAGCCTGGACCAGAATGGTCTACGCCCGCAATTTTGCCGAGCACTTTGCTTTCCAGTACAACCCGGGAACCGCCGAGGCTGGATTCACCAGCCCCCTCTGGGTGATTCTGCTGGGCGGTATCTATAAGGTGACGGCCTTCACCGGGGTTACTCTTCCCGCAATTGCCAAACTCCTGGGGATTGGATTCGGCATCGGCGCCAGCATAGTTGCTCTCAAGTTGGTGCAGACGATTACCGGCAGTAAGGGACTTGCATTAATGGCCGCCGCAGTCATTGCGCTGGAGCCATTTTTCACATTCTCCAAGGTATCCGGCACCGAGTCGGCGCTATTCGCCTTTGCGGCCCTGGCCGCCGCCGCGGCCTATTACCGCAACCGGCTGGCTTGGACCGGGGTTCTGCTGGCGTTGGCAGTGGCCGCCCGGCCGGAGGGCTTGCTGCTGCTGGTGCTCACCGGCATTGCCCTGGGCCTGAAGATACTGTGGGAGAGGGGAGACCTGCGGCTGGTACCCGGAAAAGACCTGTTGATTGCCATCAAGGTGGCCGGGCCATCGGCGCTGGTGATTCTGCTCAGCACCGCGATGAACATGACGGCCAACGGTACACCCTATCCCAACAGTTATCTGGTCGCCCACGTTCCAACGGGACTCCTGGATCTGCCCAACTTGTGGAGCTTGCTTGGCGGATATCTGGCCTCCACCAGCTTCTTCGCATCATCTGGAATTGCGGCCTCATCCGTATTGCTGGTACTGGCCTGGATTCGATACATCCGGCACCGGCGGTTCAACGGCCTACCCTTGCTGGCCTTTCCTCTGGTCCTGATCTACTCGATGTCGGTGAATCTTCCCTTCGAGGCCTCCGGCTGGACCATTACCGACCGCCGGTATCTCGACCCGGTGCTGCCTTTCCTGGTGGTGGGGCTGGCCGTCGGCATTTTCTACGCCCGCGGCCTCCTGGGAAGCCTGGGGTTGTCCATGCGCACCGGCGAATCTACTTCCTTGCTGAAATGGAAAGGCGCAGGATGGGCCATAATCCGCCCGGGCTCCACCGGCGCCAAGTGGATCGGCCTGCTCCTCACCCTATTTTTTGGGTTGCTGGTGATATTGCCCTACGCTCAGATTCCCAGAGACTTTGTAGCCTTGAGCCAGCAGTATTCGTGGAACAACCGTAACCTGCAGGAGGTCAATGTGGCCGCCGCTCATTGGGTGGCCCAGAACCTACCAAAAGAAGCGGTGCTGGGGGTCTTGGAAGGAGGAGCCATCAGGTTCTTCGGAAACCAATCGGTGATCGACCTATCGGGAATTAACACCCACACCGCCATCGGCAAGCCCGTTTTCCAGGCCGCTCAGGAACACAACATCGACTACCTGGTCGCTTTCCGCAACATCTACTTCGATAGCTGGCCGCGGGGCGACGAAGTGGCCGCCTTCTCCACGGAACAAAACACCATTCTCCCAGGTGCAGAGCTGGTGGTGTACCAGGTCAGTTGGGACCGGGTGGTTACCCTGGCGGATAAGACGATACCCCACACGTTGGATGTTTCAGGTCTAGTCCTGATAGATTTTCTGGATGTGGGCAATCAAGCCCAGGAAGAAGCCCATTTCTACGCTCTCGACCAGCCCAGCACACTGGTAGAGCGGGTTTTCCACATCGCCAAGGAACAGGGACAGGGAATAGACATCAAGGACGACGCCCGCACCAGCACCGGCTCAGAAGAGTTTGTAGTCAAGTCCCAGCCGGGCCGGCCCCTGATCCTGGCCAAGCGGTACGACGCGGCGGTGGGCGGCTCGGTAGCTGTGTATGTTGAGGACAAATTCGTGGGCGACTGGGACCTGGCCCCCCGGGACTTTGTCTTTGGCGAGGACACCTTCCATATTGGCCCGGAGGTAATTACGGGCACGACCACCAAGCTGAGATTCGAGTACCTGATGCGTCCCGGCACCAACCTGAACAGTTTTTACTACTGGATTTACACCAGCCGCTAATTTCGATTTAAGTTTAGTTGTGTCTGGCTAGGGCCGGGCAATCACTGAGGATTGCCTGGATTTCTTGGCCTACCGCCCAAATTGGCTTGGTTTCGATACGCTTCGCCACTCAACCAGCCTTTCCGCAGGTCGAGTTGGCCGAAAGGCCGTATCGAGACCCAGGCCAGGCCCCAAAGAACTTTAACTACGTGATTGCCCGTCCATAATTCTCCTGGTTGACAAGGTCAGGATTCCAGGACAACATGGCGTCCAACGCATTTTCGTAGTGAGGCCCAGATGCCAAAAACACCAATCAACGGGATTGAACTTTACTATGAGTCCCACGGCGAAGGTCCGGCCATCGTGTTTTCCCACGGGCGGGGCGGCAACCACTTAAGCTGGTGGCAACAGATGGCCTCCTTCTCCAGCGAATACCGCTGCATTACCTTTGACCACCGGGGATGGGGTCTGACCGCCGACCAGCCCAATGGGCCGGGGCCCAAGGCATTTGTAGATGACCTGATCGCCC
>JACZRM010000057.1 GCA_022576105.1 Chloroflexota bacterium
CCAGACCGGCTCGGCCACCGGGCGGGTTTCCAGCAGCGACCCCAACCTGCAAAACATCCCAATACGCACCGAGTTGGGCCGCCAGGTACGGCGGGCCTTCATCGCCGAGGACGCCCCAGACTGGCTGCTGTTTTCCGCCGACTACTCGCAAATCGAGCTGCGGGTACTGGCCCACCTGTCCCAAGACCCGGCATTGCTGGAAGCCTTCAAGCGGGGCGAGGACATCCACTCAGCGACGGCCTGCCTGATGTATGAAGTCCCGATCAACGAGGTTGACTCGGAGATGCGGCGCGTTGCCAAGGTGCTGAACTTCGGCGTGATCTACGGATTGTCGGCGCACGGCATTTCCCAGCAGACCGGGTTCAGTCGGGAAGAAGGGGCCAACTTCATCGAATCCTACTTCAACAAGTACCCGGGCATATCCACCTATCTGGACGAAGTCAAGGCCAAGACCAGAGAGACTCAGTACGCAGAAACCCTGCTGGGCCGACGGCGGTATATCCCGGAGATCCATTCTTCCAATTTCAATGTTCGTTCCGCCGCCGAGCGCATGGCCATCAACATGCCGATTCAGGGCACCGCCGCCGACATCATGAAAATTGCCATGGTCCGGGTGCATAACCGGATGGTCCAGGAGGGGCTCAAGTCCAGGATGCTGCTGCAGGTGCACGACGAATTAGTATTTGAGATGCCCAAGGAGGAGATGGAAGCCCTGAAGCGCGTGGTGTTTGATGAGATGCCGGCGGCAATGGAACTGGACGTGACCCTGAAGGTGGATGCCAAGTGGGGCGAGAACTGGGGAGACATGGAGTAGGGATGAGCAGCAGAAAGAGCCATGCCGTCACGGAAAACGAATAGAATGGGTAGAACCGAAGTGCAGGCCACCATTTTTGGGGACAACCAAACCAAAGAGTATACCTTTCTGGTTGATACCGGGGCCTCCTACCTTTCCCTACCCCTGGCGGAGATCGAGGCCTTGGGCCTGCGGCAAGGGCGCGGGAGGCTGCGGCTTATGACCGCCACCGGAATCGTTCAGGTCAACACCTACTTCGCCGACGGTGAGTTGATGGGAGAGGAATTCAGCGCGCTTCTGGTTCCCGCTTCAACGCCCTTAATCGGCTATGAGCTGCTGGAGAACCTGCGGTTCAAGGAAAACCCGGTAAGCCGCCAAATTGAAAAAGTGCCCGATGATGAAGTCCATCCTCCATATCTGCTGTAGCAGGTGCAAAGAAGGAAGGCGCCAAGTGGGGAGACCTAGATAGAAACGGGGTTAGATTTTGCAACTACTGCGTAGCTTAATTTTTGTCCCGGGCAACCGCGTGAATATGCTGGAGCGGGCCCGCGACTTCAACGCCGACATCATCATGTGCGACCTGGAGGACTCGGTGCCTCCCGCAGAGAAAGTCAACGCCCGCAACCTGGCCCGGGAGTGGGTGCCCCAACTAGCGAAAGCAGATGGGCAAGCGGGACGGAAGATTATGGTGCGGTGCAATGCCCTGGACACCGGTCTGATCCGGGACGAGTTAGCCGCCGTCATCGGCCCGGACCTTTACGGTGTCAGCGTGGGCAAGACCGAGTCAGTCTGGGACCTGCGGGAAATCGACCGGATCATCGGCCCCCTTGAAGCCGCCGCCGGGCTGAACCCGGGCGCCATCAAGGTTATCCCCTGGATTGAAAGCGCCAAGGCGGTGATGAACGCCCAGCAAATAGCCGGCGCGTCCCAACGCATCGTCGCCATCGCCTTCGGGGCCGAGGACTACACCGTGGATATGGGCGTCCAGCGCACCGACCAAGGCCAGGAAGTCCACCTGCCCCGGGCTATTACCGCCATCGCCGCCCGCGCCGCGGGAGTCGCTTCGCTGGACAGCCCCTACGTCGCGTTCCGCGACCCGGCAGGACTGAAAGAAGACGCCGAGAAAGCCCGTCAACTAGGCTACAACGGCAAGTTCGCGATCCACCCATCGCAGATCGATGTCATCAACCAGACTTTCAGCCCTCAGGTTGAGGACGTGGCCTATGCGCGCCAAGTGATGGCAGCCTGGAACGAAGCCGAGGCGGCGGGCCGGGGCTCCCTGGACCTGGACGGTAAAATGGTGGACGTTCCGGTCGTCAAGCGGGCACAGAACCTGCTGGACCTGGTCGACGCCATCAACCAGCAGACAAATTCGTAAAAATAATCGGGCTAACGATGCGGCCCGCAACGTTAGCCCGCCGACTCTCACCAAGTGAGTGCAATTTGCCTTCAGACCGCGTAATTCTCAACGGGATGCAGTTCTATGGATTCCACGGCGTTAACGCTGAGGAAAAAGCCCTGGGACAAACCTACCTGGTTGACCTGGCCGTTGAACTTGATCTGACTAAACCAGGTCAGAGCGACCAGCTAAGAGACACGGTCAGCTACACGCACCTGTATCAGGCAGTAAAAGCGGTGATTGAAGGCGAACCCAAGAACCTTCTAGAGAGTATCGCAGATGCCATCGCGGCTCGCATCCTGGACCAACATCCAGTCACCTCGGTGCAGGTAACCGTCAAGAAACCCCGGCCTCCCCTGAAAGGGTCGGTGGTAGATTACGCGGCGGTCGAAATTTACCGCCCCCGCGACTGACCTTCCAACACCGTCCCCTCCCGACCTAAGCTCCCGACCTAAGCTCCTACCCTATCTGCTCCGAACCCAATTCCTGCGTTAATTAAAAGCCCCTAACAAAACAGCCGGGCTGCCATTCTGAGCCCTTCGGCCCAGCCGGTCCTGAGCTCCGATTTCATCGAGAGTCTCGACAAAGTCGGACTTGTCGAAGTGGCTCAGGATAAACTCCGAGAATGGTCTAAACACTGAGGTGTCAGATCCTTTCTGGTTAAATGTCCTGCCCCAGAATTCTAACTCAATTAGTAATGGTATAGGAGTACGGTTTTCGCATCAGGTTTTGTGCCGCAGGACTTTAGATTCTTCGTCGTCCCGATTCCATCGGGACTCCTCAGAAAGACATGAATATTCATTTCGTTAGAGCGTCTAAATATTTCCCACCGACTCAAAATTCATCTGGCGGTTTGTGCCTAAGCTCACCCCACCCCAGAATCAATTCTAGAGTGCCCGCCGTGCACCGGCATATTGGCATCTGGGTATTGGAGTTGGCAAATGACCTGGCGTCGCCTAATTTTGGCTGTGTTCGGCTCAATGTTACTGGCGGCATGCAGTGCTTCTTCCCTAGCCGTCCCCCAATTCAATAGTAGTTCCCTACCCGCAGCGCCGTCTCAATTTTCCAGCGGCTCACCCGTTTCGGTTGCTGAATCCGTTCCGATACCGGAAGACATCCAGCTGGTTTCTTGGGAGGCCCACCAGCGCAAAGACGGCGGGACATTGGTGCAGCTTTTTACCGATCCGCCCACGTTAGACCCCCATTTAACTGCCGATTACATCTCCGGCAGCGTAGTCGTTGAGATATTCGGCGGGCTGGTTACCCTCAACCCGCAGCTGGAGATAATCCCCGACCTGGCTGCCCAATGGAAAATTAGCCCGGACGGCAAGGTATACACCTTCACCATTAACCCGCAGGCCAAATTCCACAGCGGTAAGGCGGTCACGGCGGGCGACGTTGGATGGTCGCTGGCCCGGGCCACCGACCCTAAGACCCAATCTCCAGTGGCGGCTCAATATTTGGGGGACATTGTGGGAGTCCCCGAAAGGCTGGGCGGCTCGCTTCAACCGGCTTCAGGCATCCAGGTCATTGATGAATCCACGCTCCAGATAAGCATCGACGCCCCCAAAGCCTATTTCTTGGCCAAGCTTACCTATCCCACCGGCTTTGTCCTGGATCAGGATAATGTCGAATCCGATCCGGCCAACTGGCTGCGGCATCCCAACGGCACCGGCCCTTTCATTCTTACTGAGTACACTGTCGGTGAAACGATAATCCTAACCAGAAACAGTGCCTATCATCTGGGAGCTCCCCACCTGGAGCAAGTGACCCTGGTGTTGAGCGGCGGCAGCGCCATGATTATGTACGAGAACGACGAAATTCACCTGGCTCCGGTGGGCTTGAACGACTTGAGCCGGGTGTTAGACCCGGCCAGTGAGTTGCATTCCGAGTTGCGGAAATTCCCGCCGGATTTTCGAGTCAGTTACATTGGTCTGAACCTAGACCGACCGCCGTTGGATGATCCAAAGGTACGCAGGGCGCTGAACCTGGCCATTGACCGCAGGACCATCGCCAGCACTGTCTTACAGGGTCTGGTGGTTTCGTCGAGTGGAATAATTCCGCCCGGATTTCCATCGTACAACCCCAACTTGCCGGGATACGAATATAACCCTGATTTGGCCAGACAGTTGTTGCGGGAGTCCATGTATGGTCCCGATATAGAATCCATGCCCGCAATGACCCTTTCAATACCCGGTGGATTCGGCGCGGCGACCAGCCTGGACCTGGAGGTGATTTTGCAAGCGTGGGCCGAAGTCGGGATCCAGACCGAGATTCAGCAGACCAGTTGGCCAACGTTCTTAGAAGACTTGAACGTTAAACGCTACCAGATGTTCCAATCTGGCTGGGTGGCGAATTACCCCGACCCGGAAAGCTTTTTGGATGTCTTGTTCCACAGCGCCAGTTCCAACAACTATACTAACTACAGCAACCCCCAGGTTGACGCACTTCTGGAGCAAGCCAGGGTGGAACCGGACCAGGCAACCCGTTTTCAGACCTATAATCGCATCGAGCGGATGATTCTAAACGACGCCCCCTGGGTGCTGCTCTGGAGCAGCGGCAGCCGCTATACCTTGATCAAACCTAACGTCAAAGATTATTACTTGACTCCGCTGCTCTTGCCCAAACTGCGTTATGTTTATTTCGCCGATTAATCGGCCAGCGGCCCTTGATTGGCTCAAATCCCAACTGACGCGCTTAGATATAGTCCGGGTTCTACCCTTGGGCTGGTTTGGCCCGGCGGCGACGGCGTTTCTTGCCCTCTTCCGAAGCCTTTACCCAAAAGTACAATTCATCCCCAGAACGCTTGACCACTAATTCCTTACCCATCAAGCGGGCGGTGGTTATCAGCCGTCGCCGGATAGTCGTAACCTTTTCGCCTTCACCCATGTTTAGATGCCCGGCTTGACCATCTGCTAGCTGCTCAATGTAGCGGGAATATTGCTTGACTATCTGCCCTTGCCTGCCGTTGGCCGTCTTCAGCCGAGCTTCATCCAGTGGTACAACCTCAAATTCCGGCATCGGCGCCTCCCTGAGATCAAATATGATGGTCTTGATTGGTCTGATGGGAATGAATTCAGAACCTGCTTCAGGTTTTTCAGATATTAGCACCAGATATTAACAAAAGTAAGTCTACGTCCACAACTCCCAGTTCAATCGTGTAGAATAGCTGGTGCCAATTCACCCCTGCTGACCGGTGGATACTTCCAAATAGAAACTTTCTGGGAGATGCGTCCTGTGACCCAACATTCTGCCGAGCCGGCCCGAGAATTCCACGAATCAACCAAACTCTCCTATATAAACTTACGGAACAAGCCCCCTCTGTACAAATCATACCCAGGTGTCCCTACCATACCGCTCCCCACCGGCAAACTAGACCTGGGGGCCGCAGCCTTGCCGGCGGTGGCGGGTACAGTGGGAGCAGCCGAAGAGCCCTTCAGCCTGGATACCTTGTCCAAGCTGCTGTATTTCTCAGCCGGGGTGATCCGAAAGGCGGTTTTGCGGATGGCGGGAGAGGTGCACTACCGGGCGGCTGCCTCCGCTGGGGCGCTGTACCCCATTGAAGCCTATCTGGTGTGCCGGGACCTGCCGGGACTGGAAGCTGGCGTGTATCACTTCGCACCGGCGGAATTCTCGCTGCGGCGGCTCAGGGCGGGGGATTATCGGGCGCATCTGGCGAATGCTGCCGCCGACGAACCGGCATTGCTCACTTCACCGGTAACCATCGTATTTTCCTGCCTCTTCTGGCGCAGTGCTTGGAAATACCGCAGCCGGGGTTACCGCTACTGCTTTTGGGACAACGGGACGGTGGCCGCCAACCTGATGGCTGCTGCCTCAGCAATGGGTCTCTCATCAAAACTATTGCTAGGATTCGTGGACCAGCAGGTGGACCAACTTATAGGTATCGACGGCGAACATGAAGCCAGCACCTGCCTGGTGCCGATTGGCCATCCAGATGATGACTCGGGCCTAGCTTCTGATCGTTTCTTTGTTGCCCAATTACCCGACGTTGCCCAATTACCCGACATTACTGGATTGGGAGCGACGAATTTCGCTGATGAAATAGTCTATGAGGATATTGGCCGAACCCACGCGGCTACCAGGCTATCCAATCAAGCTGAAGTAAAGTCCTGGCGGGGTGGTTTTGCTCCTCCAACCCCTGCCGCTGGGCAAAGTCTAATCCGGTTAGAGGGTCAGGACCCCGCTGCGGTCGATGCCAAGACGCTGGGGCAGGTGATTGCGGCCCGAGGCTCCACCCGGCGCTTCGCCAGAGAAGCCATTTCCTTGGCCCAATTCAGCGCTCTTTTAGAATGCTCCACCAGAGGCATCGCGGCTGATTTCCTGGACGATGAGGGGCAGAGCCTGCTGGATATTTACCTGATAGTAAATGCCGTGGCCGGGCTTGCCTCCGGCGCATACTTCTTCTCGCCCATCCAGCCGGGGCTGGAATTACTCCAGGAAGGGGATTTACGGGAGGAGGCCGGCCACCTATGCTTTGAGCAGGCGCTGGGCGCGGATGCCGCGGCCGTGGTGTTCATCATGGCCGATCTGAACCGCATTTTGGGTCGCTTCGGCAATCGTGGCTATCGGGCGGCCCAAACTGAGGCCGGAATCGTCGGCGGCAAGCTGTACTTGTGCGCCTATTCCCTTGGTCTGGGCGCCAGCGGCATCACTTTTTACGATAACGAAATTTCAGAGTTCTTTCTGCCCCACTCCGCCGGCCGGGATGTGATGTTTGTGGTTACTCTGGGCCAGACGGCTGAAGCGAATCGGGTGCGACCGTTCCGGTCCAGGGTAGCGGTGAAATTGGACGCTTTGGCCCGGGGAGCTGGGCATTCTTGAGCAACCTTTAGTTTGGGTCACGGCTGGGGCACTTTACCTTCCAGTAGCCCATCTTCAATCAAATAGTCCCCCATTCAAACGCCCGCACCGATGACTCACCCATCTCTACCTTCTTTTTGACCCCCTCTTTAACCGGCAATTCCCCTAACGTCTAGGGAGTCAGACCCTGAACAATCAGGTGCAACCATTATTATGGTTGCCTGTCTCTCCCGTTAATCTAGTACATAGATTAAAGGCATTGGATGTAGCACATGCGAACTCAACCGCAACGGACCGCCAAGACCATTCGAATGAACGAGGAATCATACTACCAGGCCAGAGTGGCTTCGGTGTCGTCGAAGAAAAGCCTGGGTCAGTGGCTGGAAGAGGCCATTTCCGAAAAGATTTATCGAGAACAACAATCCAAGTAAAATTGACCGACGCAACAGCCTGTATCCGACCAGTCGCCAATGACCCGCCCACCGACAAATCCCAACCAACGATAACTCTCGGTAATTTCCAGTGCCGCTCCGATGCCATAGCCGCCAGCAGCCCCGATTGATGAAACCTGAGCAAACAAGCAAATGAGGACCTTAACCGCATGAGCATTCTTCTGGTGGATGACCAGCCTGGCGTCCGATTGATGCTGGAAACTATGCTGCGAGATGCCGGCTATAACGATGTGGTTAGTGTGGAATCGGCCCAGCAGGTGTTCGACCACCTCCATATGTCCGACGGCGCTGCCCCAACCTTGGACGTAGACCTGATATTGATGGACATCTCAATGCCCGAGATTGACGGGGTAGAAGCATGTCGTCGAATCAAGTCCACCGAAGCTTTCAAGGATATCCAGGTAATAATGGTCACCGGCCTGGCTGATAGCCAGGATTTGGAAGCCGCCTTCGCCGCCGGGGCAGTCGATTACATTTGCAAGCCTCCTAATATGGCTGAGATGCTGGCAAGGGTACGGTCCGCTCTGGACATCAAACGTGAGATGGACCGCAGAAAAGCCTCTCATGTCAGTGAATTAGAAGAAAAGAATCGGGAACTGGAACTGGCCTTTGCCGAGTTGGAGCAGAAGAATCGGGAACTTGAAGAGGCCTCCCTGGCAAAAACCCAGATTCTCGCCACCGCCACTCATGAACTGAAGACCCCGCTTACCAGCATAGTTGGCTATGTTGATCGGCTGCTTTTGCGGCAGGACACCGTGGGAGAACTTAACGAGAAGCAAACTCGGTATTTGACGACGGTCCAGAAAAACTCTCGTCGGCTGAAGTCGCTGGTTGATGACTTGCTGGACGTATCCCTAATAGAGGCCGGTGGTCTGGAGTTGACCCTGTTAGACCTGAACGTACGCCAGGAAATTGAAGAATCCATCCAGAATATGCAGAGCCAGATTAGCGACAAGAATATCAACCTGCAGCTAAATATTCCACCGGACCTGGGGTTGGTCAAGGGTGACCGGCTCAGGTTTTCACAGGTCATGACCAATTTGTTGAGCAATGCCTGCAAGTATTCACCGGTGGAAGCAACCGTGACAATATCCGCTTCGGATAACCAGAAAGAGGTTCAAATCGACGTTGATAGAGAGGGAGTTTCGACTGATGTTGTTGTTGCTGTGGTTGTGCGCCGCCCGCGCTTTTTGGACGCTGCTGTTGCTGCGCTTGAGTATAATAGTTTTGATGTTGAAAACCATCTTGAACTCCGAACACTGGCGAGATACCACGACGACTTTTCTCGTTAGTCGTAGT
>JACZRM010000058.1 GCA_022576105.1 Chloroflexota bacterium
GCTTACTGGCCCGCCTTCAGAAAGATAGACTTTTTGAGGGCTATTCGAAGCTTCCAACAGAGGAAAAGACGTTATGGCCTCTAGTGTTCTGACAGACTGGCTGATACCGGGTGTGGGGTAATGACGACGTCTGATATCGGACCGGCCCAGTCCAGCCTGGTGGACCTGGAATCCGAAGCCAGTTATGCTCAGTTGGACGCCAGCGGCATGCGGCAGCGGTTACGGGCCTTGCCGGGGCAATGTCGGGCAGCCTGGCAGCAGGCCGCCGACTTGGCGCCGCCCCAGAGTTGGGACTGTGTGGACCGCATAGTCGTCGGTGGAATGGGCGGCTCGGCCATCGCGGGAGACTTAGTTGGCGACCTGGCGGCCCTCCAGGGCGCAGTGCCGGTCACGGTGATTCGGGACTTTAGGCTCCCCTTCAACCTGGACCCCAAAAGCCTGTTCATTGCCTGCAGCCACTCCGGTGAAACCGAAGAGACCCTCGCCCTATTCCATCAGGCCCAGCGGCAGGGCACTCCCCTTTTGGCGGTCGCCGGAGGCGGTGGACTGGCCAACGAGGCCGCTTCGGCGGGCGTTCCCCTGCTTATAATCAACGCGCCTGGCGAGCCCCGTAGTGCTGTCGGGTACAACTTGATGCTCCTGTTGGGAGCCTTGGCCGTCGGCGGCATCGTGAAAATAGACCAATCCCAGGTGGAAACTGCCATTGCCGGCTTAGAAACGCAGATCGGCCGCCTGGCCGAAGATGTCCGGGAAAAGGACAATGTGGCCAAGCAGATGGCCCGGGAGTTGATGGGCCGGCTGGTCGTGGTGTATGGCGGCGGGCTTTTTACTGGAATGGCCCGTCGTTGGAAGACCCAACTTAACGAAAATGCCAAAGCGTGGGCCTTCTATGAGTCTATACCAGAGTTACTGCATAATTCGGTAGTGGCTTTTGACGCTCCAGGACCGGTTGCTCAAGACAAAATGGCGCTGGTCTTGAAACCCTCAACTGACAGCGCTCAGCTTGAAGGGCGTTACAAAGTGGTTTTGGAGTTGCTCCGGCTGAAAAATATTCCCCATCGGATTGTTGAGGCAACGCCCGGGCCGCCATTGGCGCAACAGCTATCGATGCTGGCGCTGGGCGACTACGTCAGCTACTATCTGGCGTTACTGCAGGGTATCGACCCTTCACCGGTACCGGCCATCGACCTGGGAAAGGACTTATCGAACGATGTATGAAGATCGATGTATGAAGATCGAAAGATAAGCTCAGGTAGATCAACATTGACCGTTCAAGGTTGGTATACTTGGTGCTAACTTTGTATTGACCGGGAGGTGCTTAATATGAAATGGGCTTCTGCGCTTTCCCAGCAGACTCCTTTGGTTAACGCCATCGATGAGTGCGTCGCCAGTGTAAGTGAACAGCTTGGTGAAGAGCCAGCACACCTGGCAGTTGTTTTCGCGTCGTCACATTACCAGGAAGAGTACGATCAGATCCCGGGGATCATTCGGGAAAAGCTGAACGAGCCATCGATTTTGGGCTGCTCCGGTGGTGGAATCATCGGCAACGGCACCGAGGTCGAGCAGCAGCCGGCCTTGTCGATCACGGTGGCTAGCCTGCCTGACGTGTCGATCAAGACATTCCATCTGGAGGGTGATAATCTGCCGGACCTGGATGCAGGGCCCGATTTATGGGAAGAGGCGGTGCAGGTTTCCAAGGAAGATGATCCCCACTTTGTCCTGCTGGCCGACCCCTTCTCCTTTCCGGTGCAGAACCTGATTCTGGGCTTGGACTTTGCGTTTGGCAACTCGACAAAAATTGGCGGACTGGCCAGTGGAGCGCGGCAGCAGGGACAGAACGCGTTGTTCTTGGACGACCAGGTCTACCGGTCCGGCGCGGTCGGGTTGGCCCTGTCCGGGAATATTGTGGTCGATACAGTGGTGGCCCAGGGTTGTCGACCCATTGGGAAGCCCATGCGCATCACCAAGAGTAACCGCAATTTGCTGGGAGAGTTGGACGGCAGGTCTCCGGTGGAAGTTCTGCGGGAACTATTCCAAGGTCTAAACCAGCGGGACCAGGGCCTGATGAGTAACTCCCTGTTCTTGGGGGTGGTGATGGACGAGTTAATTGATGAACCCAAGCAGGGCGACTTCTTGATTCGCAATGTCATGGGCATGGATGATCGGGCTGGTACGCTGTCTATTGGGGAGTTGCTCAAAGAAGGGCAGCTAGTCCAATTCCATCTGAGGGATGCCGATACCTCGGCTGCCGACCTGGCGGATGTGCTTGACCGTTACGCTGGAGAGAATCGGGAAAACCAGGTACATGGCGCTTTGTTGTTCTCCTGTCTGGGTCGGGGGGAGAACCTCTACGGCAAAGCCAACCACGACTCGGAGTTATTTAAAGATAAATTGGGCACAGTGCCTCTGGGCGGTTTTTTCTGCAACGGGGAGATTGGCCCGGTCAGTGGGACCACCTTCCTGCATGGCTACACCAGTTCCTTTGGCATATTCAGGTCCAAGTACTAGTAAGAGTCTCTAACAGTATAACTAAGTGCCCATCAGGTAGTGAGCAATCTAAAATCCCCCATCCCCTTTTGCCAAGGTGGCTATCGGCTCTTCCCCTTTCGTAAAGGGGGACACAGGGGGATTTCTTCGTTCCTCAGGGCAACTGGCATTTCAATTATTCAGCAGTTTTAAGCCAACTGCGCGGTGTGTTCTGTATATTAGGAGGGCGGGTTAAATACCCGCCCTTAGATTTGGGAATCTGGTTCGATCATTTTGTTCTGTTCCGATAGTTCTGTTCCGAGGGGAGCGGCAATTTCCAGACGGCCAGAAATAAAGGTGGGCATTCCGGTTTCGCTATCCGGGCAATTCCAAACCCAAGGACGGCAGGCCCTGGCTGGCCTACAAGCCTGGGCCGGGGATGTCAATCGGGCCGGCGGGTTGTTGGTGGGAGGAATTTTGGCCGGCGGGTCTGGTCTACGCTGGCCGGTATCGGTTATTCACTACGATGACGGCAGCCAGGTCGGGCGGGTGCGGCAACTGGCCCGCCGGTTAATTGTTGAAGACCGGATCGACTTGCTGATGGGGCCCTATTCCAGTGTGCTGGCCCAGGCCGCCGCCTCGGTGGCTGAGGAACACGGGCAGGTGCTATGGAACCAGGGTGGTGCGTCGGACAGCATCTATCAACGGGGCTACCGTTGGGTGGTCGGAATCCTCACCCCAGCCAGCGAGTACCTGGCCGGGCTCCCCCAGTTGGTGCGAGATCGCTGTCCTGAAGCGCGAAGGCTGGCGATTGTCCGGGCCGGTTCTGGAAGCTTTCCCAGAGTGGTGAGTTCTGGAGCGGAGCGTTCGGCGGCTGCCCTGGGGTACGAAACAGTTCTGCTCTGCGAATATGACCCGCTGATTGACGATTTTTCAGCCATCATCGACCAGATAGCGGCGGCCCAACCGGATGTCTTGCTGGCGGTGGGACGTATCCAGAACGACTTGCGACTAGCGGCCCAACTGGGGCAAAGGCGGCCAGCCCTGGGCGCAGTGGCGGTGGTGGCGGCGCCAATCCAGCAATTCCACGATGCGTTGGGCGTCGACGCGGAGGGATTCATCGGCCCCAGCCAGTGGGAACCGCCCGGCGATGAATCGGTTGAAGATTACGCCGGGACCTACGGCCCCTCTACTTCCGAAGTGGTGGAGTCGCTTCATCGGCAGAGTAATCTTGCGGTTGACTACCCGATGGCGCAGGCCTACGCCGCCGGACTGGTGGCACAGCGGTGCGTGGAGGCAGTGGGATTGGAGCAAAAAGCCTTGCGGGATGCCGCTGCGGAGTTGGATTTCTCCACTTTCTACGGCCGATTCAAGATTGATCCCGATACTGGAAGACAAATCGGACGCTCGGTGGTGCTGGTGCAGTGGCAACAGGGTCGGAAAGTAGTTATTTGGCCGCCAGAGCAACGCCAGGGCGGTCTAGTCTATCCTTGGCAAGGATAGCTTCGTGCCGGAGTAGCTCCTTTACCTGCGTGGCTCCGTGGCCTCTGTGTTCTCTGTGGCAGGTGTAGCCCCGATGATACTCCAGCTATTGACTGGCGGTCAGACTCAGCGGGTCTGCTCCACCAGACTGCCACTTGATCTGCTGGTGGGCGGTCAGGCTGCCGATTGTGAAAGTTATAACCTTGCCGCCGAATGGCGGTTGTCCCAGTACCTGACCCAACGCAAGGCTGTATTTCCCGCCGCTCTTGACCGATGTAACTCCCGCCAGGCTGCCCCCAATCCAGGCTGCGACCACGGTCCCGGTTGGGGCGTTTGAGCCGTTGATAGTTGCAGTCCCGGCCAGGATATGGGGGATCAGGCTGGACGAGTAGGGTATCGGGGTCGCGCCGCCTGACCGTGGCGGGCTGACTGTTGGCGTGGGTTCTGGGGCGGTTGTCGGAGTTGGGGTTGGCGTAGGGGCTGCTGTTGGAACCTGGGTTGGCGTTTCAGTAGGGGCTATAGTTTGAGTAGGAGACACCGTATTAGCTGGTGTCGGCGACAGCGTTGGAGTTGATGTGGGCGGCTGAAGGGAGGCCGTGGGTGCCAGCGTCGGCGCGGTGGATTGGGTCGGCGCCGTGGTGGCTGGAGGCAATGCGGCCAGAGTGCCCCGTACGCTGGCGTCGATGGTTGCCTGGGTATCCGGAGTGGGGCTAGATGCGCTGATGGTCGGGCTCTCGGCTGCGGGCGAACTTTCCGGTGTTCCGGTGCCCTGGACGGGAACGCAGGCTGTTAGCAAGATGCCGCTAATCAGTAATGCGTACCCGACGCAGTTGAATAAAGATATTCGTAACAAAGGAGGCCGGACCCCCAAGTCTTGATGATTTAAGTATATCGACTTCTGAGAGGTCAAACAGCAATCCCAGCAACGAGTTGGGGCAGTCTGTTGGTGGGGAGATGTGGTGAAAAGGGCCCAACGTGGTTTGCTGACTTGGGGTTTGACTCAAATGCTTGGTCTAAACAAAGCAAAAACATGAGCCAACCCGGATTTGCTGGGTAAATGCTAGGAATCTAGTTTCAGGTGAAACGCTGTAAACCCGAGCGTGGCCGGCAATCTAATTGCCCCGGTCGTTCCGGCGGAAGCCGGAACCCATTCATCCATGCTCCTCATTAAGGTCACTCCATCAAGGGCTGGACTTTTCGATTAGTCCATTCTTCCATTCGCGTTGCCAGGGGAGTTAGAGAAAGTTGGAGGTCACGCCTACTTACAGCGTCCCGTTCCGCCTGCTCCCCAGAGGATAGACGCATAGCCTGCCGCGTACTTGACACCAGGGCTGGCGCTGTGGGTTCCGGCTTCCGCCGGAATGACGAAGGTCATGCAGAGGACGTTTTTCCTGGTTAAAATTCGGGATGGCTCAAGTCCAGGTGGACTGACGCTCGGCGGGAGCCAGCTAACCTACTTCTCCAGTTTGACGGGGTTGCTCAGGATGCCAATCCCGTCAATTTCAATCTCGCAGACATCGCCGTCCTTCATTTCTCCAGGCTCACCGGGGGTGCCGGTGTAAATCATGTCCCCGGGCTCCAGGGTGACAAACTTGGAGCAATAGGAGATCAGCGTGGGAATGTTGAAGATCAGGTAGGTCGTGCTCTCGTTCTGTACTTCGGCGCCGTTGATGCGGGTCTTCACCCGAATATCGTGGGGGTCGATGTCGTCCACGATGTAGGGCCCGGCCGGCGAGAAGGTGTCAGCCGACTTGGCCCGCCACCAGTTGCGGTCTTCCCGCTGCCAGTCCCGGGCGCTCACGTCATTGCCGCAGGTGTAGCCAAGCACGTGCTGCATAGCGTCAGCCTCCGACACGTTGCGGCAGGTGTCCTTGATGATAACCACCAGCTCGCACTCGGCATCCAGGCGAGCGGTGTCCTTGGGACGGATAATTGTTTCGTCGGGGCCGATTACCGATGTGGGGGTCTTGTAGAACACCATGGGTTCGGTGGGGCCGGGACGGTCGTGCAAGTGGCTGGAGTAGTTCAGGCCGATGGCCAGGATTTTGGTTGGGATGCACGGGGCCAGCAGTTTGACCTCGGACAGCTTGTGGGTATGGTCGGTGATCGTGTAGTTTTCAAAGGGACTGGCGCTCAATTCCTTGACGCTGTCCCCTTCGACAGCGCCGTAGCTGATTTGACCGTGGGCCAGGTATCGGGCGATCTTCATGGTTTAACTTCTCCTTGTTCTGTGATTATTGGCAGGGTAGCTGCCCACGAATCAGTCAGCTTGGCCGCCAATATTAGCCATAATTGGCGTATTTTAACTGCTTCAGCTAGCTTTGACTACTCGTTGGTGTGCCGGGCAGTGCATCAATTTGTTTTGCCAGGAATTGGATTCTATTCGTCACACCGGCGAAGGCCGGTGTCTAGATGCATGAGTGGTTGAGCGGTTCTGATGGATTCCGGCCTGCGCCGGAATGACGAGGGCTAAACTGATTCACTACCGTGTGCTGGACCACCACCAGCGGTGGTTATGACCAATTCCTCCCTTTGATCAGGGGAGGGTAGGCCTGTCTTGAGATTGCCGAAGGGATGAGGGTGCCTACCCCTCTCTCTAGCTCCCTCCCACCAGGGGCGGGAGAACAAACCTCACAGATTAGGCCCTTGGTCATTCCTTGATCAGGTTGTTCCTAATTCTCAATAACCAGCTTGCCGAAGAAGTTGCGGTCTTCCATGACCTGGTGCGCTTCGGCTACGCCCTCCAGGGGGAAGACCTGGCTCACGATACCGTGCAGCTCGCCTTGATTGACCAACTTCATCACGTCGGCAAAGGTGCGGCGGCTGCGTCCACCGCTGCCCATCAAGTGCAGGGGGCGGCCTTGCAGAATCGACAGGTTCATATCGACCTTCGCGCCGGAGGTTACGCCGGTGATCACTAACCTCCCGCCGGGCTTCAGGCTAAGCATGCTTTCTTCCCAAACATCGGCGCCCACCACGTCAAACACCAGGTCCACGCCCTTGCCGCCGGTCAACTCTTTAACCTTCTGGCTGATGCTGTCGGTCTCCCGATAGTTGATTACCGCGTCGGCGCCCAGTTCCTTGGCCTTGGCGATCTTCCAGTCCACGCCGGCGGTGGTAATCACCCGCGCCCCCATCATCTTGGCGATCTGGATGCCCATGCTGGCCACACCGCTGCTGGCGGCGTGAATCAGCACATCGTCCCAGGGCCGAATTTGGCCCTGAGTTACCAGACAGTGCCAGGCGGTGTGTGCTGCCAAGGGGAGGGCGGCGGCTTCGGCGAATCCCATCGAGTCAGGAATTTTGTAAGCGTTGATGGCCGGGGCCGTGATGTATTCGGCGTGGCCGCCATCCAGGTCTACGCCCAGACGCTTCTGCTCGGTGCAGTACTGGTCCAAGCCCTGTACGCAATATTCGCAGACGCCATCGCACTTGACCCGGTTGTCCAGCACCACCCGATCACCCACTTTGAGGTCGGTGTTGGCCTGGGGGCTGATCTGAGCGATCTCTCCGGCCACGTCGCAGCCCATAATGCGGGGCAGCGGCCCCTGGTAGCTGCGCCCGGCCCGCATACCAATGTCCAGACGGTTTAATGCGCTCCCGCGAACCTTCAGCATGATCTCGCCTGGGGCGACTTCCGGTTCCGGCCGGTCTCCGTGGGTCAGGACCTCAGGGCTGCCGAATTCACTGATATAGACCGCTTTCATTAAAATCTCCTGGGGTGATTCTCCTGGCGTTCTCCGGGTCGGTTCCATGAGCTCTGTCGTGACCCTTGAGACTTAGCGGTGGAACACCCGCATATTACTATCCCATAGCTACCGCGTCAAAGAAACCGGGGAGGCGATTTGATCACCCATCTCAAGTATCGGGAGGCCCGGCTTTGTCGGGGCCTGCTGAAAGAACATCCGCTGTATGAACCTTCGGGCCGGGCTCAAAACGCCATTCAAGAGGACTCCCCCATGGATCGTTTGGTGGTTCATAACCCTTGCCATGGGTGCGCACAACGATTTTCGATTGTGCTTTGACCAGTTCTTCTGCCATTTTATGTTTGTAGTCGTAAAAAATGAGCATTACTGCGCCTATAATAGCCACAATAACCACAATAACCACGAATATAACTATGGACAGCCTGTTTACCCTACGAGCATTGACCCAGTCTTTTCCATCTACCATGAGTTCCTTCAATCATTGTATCCCAAAAGTTTCACAGAACTGATCCGCAAGCTTAATGAGTTTATCGTATTCTAACAAACCGTCGCACAACCATTTCCATTCTTTTGTTTGAAAAACCTCGATGCCATTCAGAGCGCCGACCAGTTCGCCAACCATTTTGCCGTTTGTATCTGTATCGCCGCCAGCCTCAATTACATCGATAATCGCTTGCGGGGTGTATGGGTTTTTCAAGAAGTACGTATAGGTGAATGGAATGCTATGCAAAACATAACACTCGCCGTTGCCGAATTTGTTTCGAATTTCATCTCGCTCCATACCTTCGAGACGCTTGCGTTGTTGAAACAACCAGATCATGCGATCTTCAAGACCGTCGTCTTTCTCTGTTGGATGTTTTCGAAGATTGTTAACTTGATAGTACATCTCCGTACCTTTGTTTTTAGCTTCTCCCCACTCCCACACTTGATCTGAAATCAGATCGAGCAAAGAGTCGTTGGTGTAGTGATCCACTCCACTAAACAAACAATGGTAGACGCCGTGAACATGTATCAAAGCAGCATGAGCAGAGATGTCCGTAAAATGGGTCATGGCAGAATGCCTGACAATTTGTTGATTGAAATGT
>JACZRM010000334.1 GCA_022576105.1 Chloroflexota bacterium
GGATACTCGGTCTAGTGGGGAAAGAGGAAGAAAATACAAGGGATTGGCCTGGCCACACTTAGAACCTGGATAATGGTCTGGATAATGGTCTGGATAATGGTATTGAAGCAGAAGCCTCGCCTGCTACCATGGGGCCAACCCAATCAATAATGCCCAAGAGGAATCGCACCATCATTGCACCGAAAAGAACCACTATGCTATAATTTTCGGGAATAATTAAGAAGTAGAGATAAAAGGTTACAAGCAACAGATGCTAGACGAGGACATTAGGGAACGAGTCACCAAAGAATACCAACTCCACGAAACAGACACCGGCTCCGCTGAAGTACAAGTAGCGGTACTATCCGAAAGAATCAAACAGGTTACAGACCACCTCCGGATCCACAAGAAGGATGTTCATTCTCGCCGCGGGCTGGTTGGCCTTGTGTCCAAGCGCCGACGCTTGCTGAAGTACCTGAGCAATGAAGACGTGAACCGTTACCAAACCCTGATCAGCAGGCTGGGACTGCGACGGTAATTTCCATCCCTAAGCACCCTGGGCAGGGTGCTTGTTTGTTTTTCACAACCGGCTAGTGTAGCCCTCCCTTAAATTAACGCGAGGTTATATATTTTAACTATGTCAACTACTGCAATGCCTACTGTCATTGAACGAGCAATTGGAAACGAAAAGTTAATCTTGGAAACCGGCAAATTGGCGTTTCAAGCGCACGGGTCGGTCACTCTTCGCTATGGAGAGACCGTTCTGCTGGCCACCGCGGTCATGTCGGAAAAACCCCGGACAGATATCGACTTTCTACCCCTTACCGTAGAGTATGAAGAGCGGCTTTACGCAGCGGGCAAAATCCCCGGCAGCTTCTTCCGCCGGGAAGGCCGACCAGGCCAGGAAGCCATTCTGTCGGCGCGGCTCACCGACCGCTCCATCCGTCCCCTGTTTCCAAAGAGCCTGCACAACGAGATTCAAGTGATTCTCACCATCCTCTCGGCAGACGCCGATAACCCTCCAGAAATCCTGGGCATGATTGGCGCTTCTGCCGCGCTGTCCATTTCCCAGATACCCTTCGACGGCCCCATCAGCGCCTGTCGCGTAGCCTACCGGAAGGACGAAAACCGTTACATCATTCACCCCACCTACAGCGAAATTGCGGCCAGCGACCTGAATCTGGTGGTGAGCAGCAGCCGTGATGCCATCATCATGGTGGAGGCCGGGTCGCAAGAGGTGTCTGAAGAAACGATTCTGGAAGGTATTCGGCTGGCCCAGGAAACCAACCAGACCACCATTGACATGATTGAAGAGCTGGTCAGCAAAGCCGGCAAACCCAAGATAGAAGTTTCGGTCGACGTTGAAGAAGCCCAGCAGCTTGAAGAGAAAATCCGCAGCACATTGAACGGCCGGTTGAATGTGGTACTGGAGCAAAACTCCATGAAAGCTGAGCGAGTCGAGGCTCTGGACAGCTTGGAATCGGCCATCGCCGAAGAATTGAGCGGGCAGTACTCCACCGAGGCGGTTGCCGGTGGCTTCAAGAACGTTCTGAAAGGCGAAGTACGCAATCGCATTCTAGACCAGGGAATTCGACCGGACGGGCGGGCAGTGACCGAAATTCGGCCCATTACCTCTGAGGTTGGCGTCCTACCCCGTACTCACGGCTCAGGATTGTTCACCCGCGGTCAGACTCAAGTGCTGTCCATTGCCACCCTGGCGTCGTTGACCATGAAGCAAACCCTGGATACCGTGGGGCCGGTGGGCACCAAAATGTACATGCATCACTACAATTTCACGCCCTTCTCCACCGGAGAAACCCGACGGGTGCTCTCCCCGGGCCGACGGGAAATTGGCCATGGCGCGCTGGCCGAGCGAGCTCTGGTTTCGGTATTGCCTTCTCAAGAAGATTTTCCCTACGTAATTCGGGTGGTCTCCGAGGTACTTAGCTCCAACGGCAGCACCTCCATGGCCAGCGTTTGCGGCAGCAGCCTGGCCTTGATGGACGCCGGTGTTCCCATCAAGGCGCCGGTGGCCGGGATTGCAATGGGTCTAATCACCCGGCAGGACGACAAATACGCCATCCTCAGCGACATCCAGGGCATTGAGGACTTCTTGGGTGACATGGACTTCAAGGTCGCCGGTACCGCAGAGGGAATCAACGCCCTGCAGATGGACGTCAAAATCAAGGGTCTCACCGCCGACATACTGCGCCAGGCGCTGGAGCAGGCCCGG
>JACZRM010000335.1 GCA_022576105.1 Chloroflexota bacterium
GCAGTTCCACCCGGTGACTGGGTTGCGCACGGGGAACCTGCGGCCCTACGTGATTTAATCGGGTCTGATTCGCGTTCGCTCTCCTTCGGGTTATTCCCCTTTAAGTGTAGAATGCCTCCAAACCTTGGTGGCGGATTCGACATGACCCAACCAGGACAGGCGGGAAGGATATTCGTCGGCCGGCAACCCGAGATGGCCGGGCTCAAGGCTGCCATGGACGACGCGGTGGCAGGCCACGGGCGGCTGGTTATGCTGGCCGGTGAGCCAGGTATCGGCAAGACCCGCACGGCTCAAGAACTTTCCAGATATGCCGAATCGGCCGGTGCTCAGGTGTGGTGGGGCTCATGCCACGAGCAGCAGGGAGCGCCTCCATATTGGCCATGGGTCCAGCCCATCCGTTCTTACATTCAACGGACCGGCCCCGAATCGCTTGCCGCCCAGATGGGTCCGGGGGCAGCGGACATTTCCGAGATTATTCCCCTGGTCCGCGAAAAGCTGCCCGACCTCGAGCCGGCGTCCCCTCTTGAGCCGGAGCAGGCGCGCTTCCGTCTATTTGACTCAATCTCTCAGTTTCTAGTAAACGCCGCCCGGGCCCAACCATTGTTGTTGGTGCTGGATGACCTGCATTGGGCAGACCAGCCGTCTCTCTTGTTGCTGGAATTTCTAGTGGGTCAGTTGTCTGACAGCAATATCATGATCGTTGGGACTTACCGCGATATCGAGGTTTCTCGAGAGGACCCTTTGTCCAACACTCTAGCCCGATTGGCGCGCAGCGAATCGTACGCCAGGGAGGAATTGAGAGGGCTGGAGGGCGAATCTGTTGCCCAGTTGATCAATGACATCAGCGGACAAGAGCCATCCCAGGAATTGGTTGACGCCATCCACGCGCGCACTGAAGGAAATCCTTTCTTTATGACGGAGTTGATCCGGTTGCTGGAAGAGAGGCAATCAACCGACGGAGCACCGGTGGACACGGTTCTCAGCGGGTTGGAGATTCCGCAAAGTGTGCTGGAAGTGATCGGACAGCGGCTGAACCGGTTGTCCACTGAGTGCGAAGCCGCCCTTACGACAGCGGCAGTTATCGGCCGTCAATTCGATTTTGGGGTTTTGAGCTCATTGATAGAAGATTCAAATGAGACTCAGTTGCTGAAGGTTATTGATGAAGGACTGGATGCCCATCTGATTCAAGAAGTCCCAGGACAGGGGGACGTATATCAGTTCAGCCATGCCATCATCCAGCAGACGTTGCGCGAACGGCTTTCCAGTAGCCGAAGAGTGAGGCTCCACGCCCGGATCGGAGAAGCGTTGGAGACCTTGTACGGGGACGAAACCGGCGACCACGCCGCGGAACTGGCCTACCACTTTGCGGAGGCCGAACCGGTGGGAGGGCCTGACAAGCTGGTCAAATACACCATGCTGGCCGGGGAGAAAGCACTTGATACCTATGCCTACGAAGAGGCGCTTGGTCATTTTCAACGAGGACTGCTCGCCAAGGGGGTGGACGCGGAGGGCGCGACGCCGCTGCCTGACGCCGATGCGGCGGCCCTTCTGTTTGGCCTTGCGCGAGCCCAAGCCGCGACACTACGCAGACACAACCTTGACGTGGCGTTCGCCAGCTTAAGTCGAGCGTTCGATTTCTACGCTGAGACCAATGAAGTAACCCTGGCAATAACCGTTGCCGAGTTTCCCATGCAGACGATACCAGGCCACCAACTCGCCGCGAAGCTTGTCGGCCGGGCATTGCGACTGATTCCTCCGGATTCTCCGGAAGCTGGCCGCCTGTTGGCTAATTACGTTCTTGTCATGGGATTGGAGGAAGGAGATTACCAAGCTGCTGTGGACGCATTTGAAAGCGCATTGGGCATTGCTCAGCGCACTGGAAACATAGCGCTGGAGGCCCGGGCTTTGGCCAACTATTCGATAGTCGACTATTGGCATATGCGATGGCAAGGGGCTATAGACAAGGGTTTGCGGGTCGCCGAAATGCCCCGGCTAGCCGCGGACCAGTTTGTCGGAAGTGAATGCCAGAGCCTAGTGGCATCTGCTTTTTGGCACCTAGGTGATTCAAAAGCGGCACAACCCCAAGCAGAAGCCCTCCTGGCTTCGGCGGAGGGGCTACGTGACCGCTACCGGCTGGCTACTGCGCTTTGGTTCAAAGTTTTGCTTTCTACGTGCCAAGGCGAGTGGCAAGCGGCCAAAGATTTTAATG
>JACZRM010000059.1 GCA_022576105.1 Chloroflexota bacterium
TGACAAGGTGCTTTAGTACTTCTTCTTTGCCAGTTCTTCGGTTCATTTAGCCAGTTCTTCGGTTCATTTAGCCAGTTCTTCGGTTCATTTAGCCAGTTCTTCGGTTCATTTAGGTGGAACGTTTGAGCTATTATACCTGTAGATTTCACCCCTGTGAAGAGCCGGATCGCCTGCACTTCCACAGCCTGTTAATGTGGAAATGAGGAGACTGCTGTGCAACGAAATGAATGGAGCGGCGGGATACCGGAGGCAAAAACGGTAACGTATCTCTCTGCGATGCCAGAGGGATTGAGGTTGATCCCACGTTGGAGATCAATGGCTAATTTGTTACCGGCGTCCTTTCGCTGGACAAACCGGCCCAAGTCACAGGGTTCACCTTCTCCGATTCCTGACGTCTGCTCACCCCGTATCCACGGCCCGGATCAGGAATACGGCTAGAAACAACGAGATCATGGCAAATGCTATGTTGGGACGGTCGTGGCCATATATGCGGATGTAGATGTATGTGCCGGGCAGCACCAGAAAGGACAGCCCGCCGTAGAGGAAGATGTGAAGCGGCGTGGCAGGTCTGAATCCGGACAGTAAAAGCCACAGCCCCAGTACCACTTGAAGCGCCAGCATAGCGGCGCCTGCCCCTAGAACAGCCCGGTATGCAGGTGAGAGGAACACTGGATTGCGGCGGTGCGATACCACCCCGTAGGCCGCGCATATCACCATCCACGCAATGGAGATATAGGCCAGCGTTCGATGAGCAGCCAAAAGGGTGTCTGCGGTCATAGTTCCAGTCCCTCAGGCACGGAGTTTAACGTTCCAGAGCGCGTTCCAGCCCGTTATGCCACGCATCTTCCAGTTCCTCTAGCGGTAGGTCCAAAAGGTCTGAAAAAGCGAACCTTTTGCCGCCTACTGTTCCCAGCGGAGTGTAAGGGACGCCTTCCTCCCGGCACACCTCCTCCACTTGGCGCAGGTTTCCGGCATCTAGCGAGATGATAATTCGCGATGCCGTCTCACCGAACAGGGCCGCATCCCAGCGGCCTCGAAGTTTAGCGGTAGCCTGGAACCCCAGCCCTCCCTGAATGGCGCTTTCCGCCACCGCTACCGCCAGCCCGCCTTCGGCGCAGTCGTGGGCGGAGCGTAACATCCCTTCTTCAATCAGACGCAAGCACACGCGCTGGACTCCCGTTTCCAGAGCCAGGTCCAGTGCCGGTTGCCCTGCCACCAGGCCGTGGACCGACTCCAGGTATTCGCTGCCTGCCAGGGCGGCAGCATCGCCGTCCAATTTGAAAGCGCCCAGTAAGACCACCAGGTCACCTTCATTCTGGAAGGCCGACCCAACCCTGCGGTCCATATTTTCCATGAGGCCAATGGCGCCCACAACGGGCGTAGGGTACACGGACTCTCCCCGCGTCTCGTTGTACAGGCTGACGTTGCCACTGACCACCGGCACGCCCAAGACACGGCAGGCCCGGGCCATACCCCGAATGCACTGCTCCAACTGGTAGTAGATTTCGGGACGCTCTGGATTGCCAAAGTTAAGACAATCGGTAAGGGCCAGGGGTTCGGCCCCACAGCATGACAGGTTGCGGCAGACCTCGGCCACCACTATCTGGCCTCCCCGGTAGGGGTCCAGGTAGCACTTGCGCCCGTTCCCATCGATAGCCAGGGCGATGGCTTTGCTGGTGCCCTTGATCCGCAGCACCGCGGCATCGCTGCCCGGGCCGACCACCGTGTTGGTCTGCACCTGATGGTCGTACTGCCGATACACGCTGTGCTTGCTGGCTATGTTCGGCGATGCCAGCAGCTTGAGCAGCACGTCGCCGGGCGATTGTTCGGGTAGCGGGACATCGCCCAAGCTCAGTCGCTGGCGATCCAACTGTTCCGGGGAGGGTTCGCCTTTCAGTCGATAGCGGGGTGCATCGGTCAGTTTGTCGATGGGCAAATCTACGATCAAATTTTTCCCATCGCGGATCCGGGCGTAGGGTTCCTGAGAGACCTGTCCGATCTCACGGCAGGTGATGTCCCATTTGTCGAACACCTGCTTTACCTGTTGCACATTGGCCGGAGACACTATCAGGAGCATCCGCTCCTGCGATTCCGACAGCATCACCTCATAGCCGGTCATGCCTGCTTCCCGCCGGTGGACCTGATCGATGTCCAGCATCAGACCCCGTCCGCTGCGGGCCACCGACTCGATGGCGGCGCTGGTCAGTCCCGCCGCACCCAGGTCTTGAAACCCAGCCACCAGACCGGTGGACAGGGCCTCCAGGCAGGACTCGATGAGAATTTTCTCCAGGAAAGGATTCCCCACCTGAACGGTAGGACGCAGCTCAGTTTCTGTCTCAAAGGTGCGGGAGGCCAACCCGGAAGCGCCGTGAATACCATCGCGGCCGGTTTCGGCGCCCACCAGCAGCAGAACGTTGCCGGCGGCCCCGGCTGAAGCGGTGGCAATGCGGTCTTTTGGCACCAGGCCCACGCACATGGCGTTGACCAGCGGGTTCTGAGAGTAGGAGGAGTCAAAGTAGATTTCACCGGCAACATCGGGAACACCGATACAGTTGCCATACCAGGAGATACCCTGGACCACTCCGTGAAACAGGTGGCGGTTTCGCGGGTCGTCCAGGGGGCCGAAGCGCAGGGAATTCAGCAGCGCGATGGGCCGGGCGCCCATGGCCAGGATGTCCCGGACAATGCCACCCACGCCGGTAGCTGCGCCCTGCAGCGGCTCCACCGCCGACGGATGGTTGTGGGACTCCACTTTGAAAACTACGGCCAAGCCGTCGCCAATATCAATTGCTCCGGCGTTCTCCGCGCCGGACTGGGACAGGACTCTGGGCGAACGACTGGGAAACAGACCCAACAATGGTCTGGAATGTTTATACCCGCAGTGCTCGCTCCACAGCGCGCCAAACATGCCCAGTTCCACCGGGTTTGGTTCCCGGTCCAGCCGGTCCAGAATCATCTGATACTCGGCCCGGCTCAGGGCTATTTCGTCCAGTACCTCTTGGCTTACCGCCACAAGCCACTCCCCCTCCGGTTTCCCGTTTCGCTAGACATTATAGTAGGGGCAGGCTGGCGTGTCTGCCCAAGATGGTGTCGAATAAGCCCGGCCGCTGTGCCCCCCTATCAGCACGCTTTATTCACAACGATTCTTGGCAGGACCTGGCAGCAGCCCCTTCTCGCTTGAATGGATTTGGTCCAGATGTACCTTTTGTTCCAAAAGCCGACGAATATTTCCACCCGGTCATGGTTCGACGGGCTCACCACGAACGGAAGAAAACCCGTTCATCCCGAGCCTGTCGAGGGATCGCCCTGAGCCACTTCGACAAGCTCCGGAGCTTGTCGAAGTGGCTAAAATAGGGTGAACCAGATTCTTTGCTATCTCAAATTAAATTTCGAGGCAAGGCCCCCTCGATGGGGCAAGGTTGGGAAGAGGGTGCTGGACAAGGGGCTTGATACCTTGCACGCCGCCCCGAGCAAATACTGCCGAACCGCCGAACCACCAGGCCGACAGCCATTGGCGTAGCCCGGCTGTCATGGGTGGGATTAGTTACCGGCAGCTATCGATGATCGATTGAAAAATCAGATTGCCGTCGCAACTGCCCAGTATTTCCTCGCAGCTGCGCTCCGGGTGGGGCATCATACCCAGCACATTGCCCGGCTCGTTTACGATGCCGGCAATGTTATGCGCCGAGCCGTTGGGGTTGGCCGAATCAGTCACCTGCCCGGAGGATTCGCAGTACCGGAACAGAATTCGCCCTTCTTCCTCAAGTTGGGCGATGGTGGCGTCGTCGGCGTAGTAGTTGCCTTCCCCGTGAGACACCGGGACTCGCAACACCTGACCGCGTTGGCAGTTTCGGCTGAAGGGGGTATCGTTGCGTTGGGTCAGTAGACTGGTCCATTGGCAGCGATACTCCAGATGCCGGTTGCGCCGCAGCACTCCGGGCAGCAGCCCGGCCTCGCACAATATCTGGAAGCCGTTGCAGATCCCGATGACCGGACGGCCCTGGGCGACAAATTGGTGCAGGGCCGTCATTACCGGCGAGAAACGGGCAATGGCCCCGGCCCGCAGATAATCGCCGTAAGAGAAGCCACCCGGCAGAACCAGGCAGTCGTAAGCGGATAGGTCGGTCTCTTGATGCCAGACGTAGTCGGCCTGCTGGCCTAGAATATCGCTGACCACGTAGTAACAATCGGTGTCACTCCAGGTCCCGGGGAAAACCACGATGCCAAAGCGCATGGTGTTTATTTTCTTACCCTGAAATACTCACTGAAATACTCACTGAAATACTCGCTGCCAATTCCACCGAAAAGGCCCACTAACTCCCGCCCGCCTTCTTCAGCAGTTCGGTGAGCAGCGCGTTGACCTGAGCGCCATCGGCCCTGCCTTTCACTTGCGGCATCACCTTGCCCATCACCTGGCCCTTATCGCGCTCGGACGCTGCTCCTAGTTGCTGGATTGCCTCCGCAATAATCTTCGACAGCTCCTCGTCGCCCATCTGGGGCGGCAGATACTCTTCCACCACCGCCAGTGCCGCCGTTTCCTTGGCCACCAGGTCGGGACGGTTGCCCGCCTGGAACATCTGGATGCTCTCCCGACGCTCTTTGGCCTGTTTGGACAGGACCTCAACGACACCGGGCTCGTCCAATTCCTTCAGCTGATTCTTTTCGGTGAGTTGAATTTTACTCTTGAGAAAACGCAGCGACTCCAGCCGCTCCTGGTCCCGACTGCGCATGGCATTGCGAATATCTTCTTCAAGTCTTTCTTTCAAGGTCATCGGAGCACCATCCCACCGGCCAATTCAAAAATAGTATATTCCAGTTGGTTGCCCCAAGTACATAAGCCCAGTATCATCACCGAGTGCCTGCCATTCTCACCTAAATGTATTCGGCATTTTATTCGATACGCCCCGAATGATTGGGACTACTCAATCAAGCCCCGACCAATGTTGGTCGAGTAGCCTGAAATGGCGTATCGAGACCACTATTGGTTGATTCCAAAGACTCCGTATCATCACCAAGTACCTCATTCCAATTTTCGATCCCGGAGACTCGTCTTGAAGGGAAGCTACGCGCTGGTGCTGCATTTGGCCCAGGCCCAAGACCTAACCGTGGGTAAACTGGGGACTCATCGGTTTGAGCCTGGCTATTACCTGTACTTCGGCAGCGCCCTGAACAGTTTGGAGGGACGGCTGCGGCGGCACTTGCTGCCAGACAAGAAGCTGCATTGGCATATCGATTTCCTGTCCGCGAAGGCCACCATCCACGAAATTTGGTGGGCCGAGGGCGTGGCCCGACAAGAATGCGCCTGGACCCAGACTGCCCTGGGATTGCCAAGAGTATCTATCCCAGTCAAGGGCTTTGGCTCATCCGACTGTCGCAGATGTCCCTCACATCTGGTGTATCTGCCCAGCTTGGAAGATGTCGGCGCGCTGACTCGGATCATCGCGACAAACTCATCGGAGAAAATTACCCGCAGCCCGGCCGAAATCAGCCAAATTCTCCAGCCGATGGCCGGAAACTAGGCTTAGAACTCATTCCCTTCCCATCAGCAAATTCGTCTTGTATAATTGGCTGACAGCATTTAAGCCCTCATGGAGTTAATTTCGCCTACGGGCGCCCCGGTCCAGACCCGGCCAGCCATTTCCGGGTTTTGTCGTATCCAGGATTTAACCAGACAGTACAACTGGCGGTGGTCTTATTAATCATAGTCCAAGTCACCAGGCGCTTCGTTTTCCAGGGTGGTGGGGTGTGCAGCGGAACCGGGCGAGGAGGGGTTATGCCAGATAAGTATCAAGATGAGATTGAAGAGCTGCTGCGCGGGATGGGGGAAAAAACGCCCTCCCGCGCCAAGCGCGATATGGCGCCGCCCCCCGACGACGCCCCAATAGTGCCAGCCCAGCCTCCCGGTTCAACGATGAATCACGGTCGCGGCATGGCTTGGCCGTCGGTTTCTCCTGGGAGATTAGCCCTGGTCGGATTGGCGCTTTTGCTGATTGGCTCACTGTGGGTTCGCCCATTTATCTGGGTAGGTATGGCCTTTCTGGTGGGGGCATACGTGTACTACTTCGTTAAACCCAGGCCGGCCAAGCGCTGGCGGGGTCAGATCATGGAGGAAAAGTCCACACCGTGGGAAATGCTCCGGCGCTGGATGAAGAAGTGAAACAAAAGAGGCGGCCAACGGGCCGCCTCTTTCTATTGATCGCGGCTGGCCGAAACCGATTCAGTCAGCTTGGAACAGCCTGACGCTCAAAGTGTTCGGCGATTGCCATCACCAGGTTGCCCATATGGGGGTGCTCGGGTTCCACATCCACCGTTATTCCCGAATCTACCAACCGGCGGCTGCAGACCGGCCCTACCGAAGCCACCACCACCGGCCCTTTGAGACACTGGCGCAAGGCTTGCTCTTTGCCGGCTTCTTTGGCGATGGTCAGCAGATTCTCCACCTGGGGTTGGCTGGTGAAGGCCAGCGCGGGAATCTTTCCGTCGATCAAGTCGTCAATCAGCTTTAGCACCGGAGCTCTGTCATCGGGCAGCCCCCAGGTGTACAGGGTCACTTCCCGCACCCTGGCGCCCACCTGCTCCAGATACTGTAGCAGCAGGCTGCTGGGGCCACCGTATTTCTGCACCGCCACCGTTTTGCCCGGCAATTCCAGGTCTTTCATCGATTCAATCAGGTCTGCCGAGGTAAAAGGTTCCGGCGGCATTACGTCGATGTGTATCTGGTAGTGGCGCAGTGCCCGGGCTGGTTTAGGGCTGCGGGCAACGACGATCAGCTTGTCCAGACAACCGATGAACTCCTGCTGCCGGCCCATGGCGGCGGCGGTTTCGACCAACGCCCTGGTGCCCACGCCGGTCAGCAGCACCATCACGTCCACCTGCCCGGCGCAGACATCCTGGATCAAACTTTGAACTTGCGGGCTGTCGGTGAGGTAGACCTCTTGGAGCACCGGCGCAGAGTAAGGCACGCCACCGTGACGCTCTACCAGGGAGGCCATCTGCTCCGGCAGGCGGGCCTCCACAAAGGCCAGCACCCGCCCGTTTAACGAAGCAGCCACAGCAGGAACTCTATACCGCGCACTCGCCTTCGCCTCGCTCCAGCTTGTAGATGTTGGTGCGCTCCCAATCGAAGTACAGGTCCGATCCGGCGTCGGCTGCTTTGGCGGCTTCCTGGGCCTGGACGGCCACCGCGGTTAGCTCTTCGACACCGACCCGATCCAGGAACTGGTTGAACTCCTCCTGGTCATTCTGCCGGTGTTCCTGGTAATAGCTGACCACTTCCTTGACCACCTGGGGAACCAGCTTGGCGGGGATTTTCACCTTGGGTATGCGGGTGCCAATCCGGGAGTCTTCCACGCGATTGTCGCCGTAGTTGCCCCCCAGGAACATTTCATAGGCCGGCATCTGATCCCCTTCCGAGCCCTTGACCGCCGCACCGTGGAATCCAATGTTGGCGATATGATGCAGACCGCAACCATTGGGGCACCCACTCAGCTTGATACGGATATTCTGCACGCCCTGGTCCTGCAAAAGTTCATCACCCCAGGTGTCAAGCTCGCCCCGAATAGCCTTGGCCAGACCCATGGAGGAGGTAATCCCCAGCTTGCAGCTATCGGTTCCCGGGCAGGAGACCACGTTGGTAATATGGGTTGCGCCCGGCTCCGACAGGTCCAGCGCCCCCAAAGCCTCCCACACATCGTGCAAGCTGCCCTCGGGCACCCAGCGCAGAATCAGGTTTTGCTCTTGAGTGGCGCTGACCCGGCCGCCGGTGTAGCTGCGCACAATTTCGGCCAAGCCATGAAACTGGGCCGGAGTCAAGTCGCCCCGCACCGGCTTTACCAGGACCATGAAGTATCCAGCTTTCTTTTGAGGCAGTACGTTGCTGGACTTCCAGTAGCCATATTCGCCGCCGCCATTTTGCCCATTGGTTGACACCGGCACCAGCTCCGGAGGAGTCTCCTTCTGGAGTTCCTCGGCGACCATCAACGGCTTGGGGTCAATGGGACCGATATTTTCCAGTTCGGCCTCGACCAACTCTTTGAAAGCGTCCAGACCGATTCGGTCGATCAAAACCTTGAGGCGGGCCATCATGCGGTTTTTGCGCAGCGTTTCGGCGTTGTTGAAAACAGTCCACACAGCTAGGGCCAGGCGCAGGTAGTCTGCTTCAGGCAGGAACTCGTATAACGGCTGGGCCAGTCGGGGCATTATTGAGGTGCCCCCGCCCACATAGACCTTGAAACCCCGTTTCTGCTCGCCGTCAATTTCCTTGATCTGGGACACATAGGTCAAGTCTTGAATAGCCGCGGCCACGGTGTCGTGACTGTCGCAGCCGGTAAACGCGGTCTTGAACTTGCGCGGAAAAGTTTGGGTAATTGGGTGCCGGACCCCAAAGCGGACATAGGCGGTCAAATACGGCGTCGGGTCAAACACTTCGTCGGGGCAGACCCCGGCAACGGCCGAACCCACCACGTTGCGCACCGTGTTGCCGCAGGCCTCCCGACTGCTCAGACCCACGGTACCCAGCAAACGCAACACATCGGGGCATTCCGGCAGCGGGATGTGGTGGAATTGAATGTTCTCCCTGGTGGTGATATGGCCTTTCTGCAGCGGGGCATACTTTTCGGCGATATCACCCATCACGCCCAGCGCGTCGGCGGTCAGGATACCGCCGGGAATCTTCACCCGGATCATCTG
>JACZRM010000336.1 GCA_022576105.1 Chloroflexota bacterium
AAAGGCTGATAGCGACACCTCGAAGCTGGCCTATGGGTCATAGTTCAGGTTGGCCATGCCAATCTCCTTTGATCTGGTAATTTGGCTGCGAGAAATCAGGTTTAATCGATCGAATCTCCGTTATGGTTCGACCGGCCTGTCTTGAGCCTGCCGAAAGGCTCACCACAAGCGGAAGTTAGAGCGGCTCACCACGAGCGGAGATTCGTCCGCCGGCCCTGAGCTGGTCGAAGGGCAGGATAATCCGGTCCCTCATTATGACCTATTTCGTGTCAGGCGGTAGCTATTGAACAAGTCCTAGGATTTGGATGCGACCAATTCAGCAAAGAGTTCTCGCCACTCATCTACATCGGCGTCGCCGAAACTAGCCCGATACCTGATTATTCCGTCGGCATCGAAGGCAATTTTGGTGGAACGTATCGTTACGTTCAGGTCTCTCAGCATGGCGCCTTCCGGTGCGGCCACCGGCCAGATGTAGCCCTGTTCAAGCCGATAACTTTCCAAACCGCTCAATGATTCAATCGGGCTGGCACTCACCACGTACAGTACCACATCATTTGCGAATTCCGGGTGTACTTCCTTCATGCGCCGCAACTCGGCGCGACAGGTCCCTCACCAGGTCTCGAAGAAGAACAAAAAGGTGGGCTGCCTTTGGGCCAATAGTTCAACCGAAGTGACTCTGGTGCCATCGATGAGGGTAATATTAAAGTCAACAATTTGCTGACCTACTTTATTACCTACTTCGACGGCAACCGCGCCACCAGATGGTTCCGCCCTGGCCTGAGTCGGCTCGGTTAGTTCGCTGCCGGTAAGCACTCCGGTTGGTGATGCGCTGGCCCCGCAGGCCAAAGTCAGCAGTAATGCTATCCCCAGCATCGGATATACAACTCGGGATGAAAATTTTCCTGGGCCGATCTGCCTCATTCATACCTCACTTCAGACGTTTAGAAAATGTATTTATCTGAACATATTGCAACTATACCATTGCATACTACTGCATACTACGCAGCAAAACACATATCGGCTCCACAACCCATTCCCCTCCCAATCCGCTTCAAGTCTGTTATCCTATGGCAACCCAGACCTACTTTAAATCTTCCCGTCCAGCGCAGTTGCGACCCAGCGCAGTTGCGATAGGAGACTCCATGCCCAACCGCTTGATCAACGAGACCAGCCCCTATCTGCTACAGCACGCCCACAACCCGGTCGATTGGCACCCCTGGGGGCCGGAAGCCCTGCAACTGGCCAAGGACGAAGACAAACCCATCCTCCTCAGCATCGGATATTCGGCGTGCCACTGGTGCCACGTTATGGAGCGAGAGTCCTTTGAAAACGATGCTATTGCTGCCTTGATGAACGAAAACTTCGTCAGCATCAAGGTGGACCGCGAAGAACGTCCTGATTTGGATGCCATCTACATGGAAGCGGTGCAAAC
Source organism: Chloroflexota bacterium (assembly GCA_022576105.1). The sequence goes on from JACZRM010000336.1 coordinate 1,433, forward strand.
GCTCACGGGCAGCGGCGGATGGCCCATGACGGTGTTTCTCACTCCAGAGGGAAAACCATTTTATGGAGGCACCTACTTCCCGCCCACGGACCGCATGAACATGCCCGGCTTTCCCAAACTTTTGCGGTCCCTCAGCGAAGCCTACCGGACCAACCCTGGCGAAATTCAACGGGTCACTGAGCAACTCGCTGAGCAGATGGGTAAGAGCAGCCATATTGAGCCGGGGGTAACCCCGCTAACGGTTGATATCCTGCACCAGGCGTATTCCAATATTGCCCCCAATTTCGACTACCAGAACGGCGGGTTCGGCTCGGCGCCCAAGTTTCCTCAGCCAATGACCCCGGAGTTTCTCCTCCGCTACTACCACCACGGTTACGACCAACGCGCCCTGGAAATGGTGGAGATGACCCTGGAGAAGATGGCCCGTGGCGGAATCTACGATCAGATTGGCGGCGGTTTCCACCGGTACTCCACCGATACCTACTGGCTGGTGCCCCACTTTGAAAAGATGCTCTATGACAACGCGCTACTGGCCCGCCTCTACCTACACGCCCATCAAATTACCCAACGCAGCCTGTACCGCCGCATCTGCGAAGAGACCCTGGACTATGTTCTGCGGGAGATGACCGACCCGTCCGGAGGTTTCTACTCGGCCCAAGACGCCGACAGCGAGGGCGAAGAAGGTAAGTTCTTCGTCTGGACTCCCCAGGAGATTAACGATGTTCTGGGCGATGCCGACGGCAATCGCTTTGCCAGGTTTTTTGGCGTGAC
>JACZRM010000337.1 GCA_022576105.1 Chloroflexota bacterium
AAGGGGGCCATCATGTCGTGGGATTTGCCGTACTTGCGGCAGTACTCGGCGAACTGCAAGGCCGTTCCGTAGGAACCCGGAGGGCCCCAGATTGTCCGTCCTGGGCCAATGGCGTAAGTCCCGGAAACCGTCTCGGCGGCACTGACACCACCTTGATTGTACCGGCCGTCGAAGTTATGCCAACCCTTGAGGACCAGGCAGGTGTTAGTGAGGCCATCACCCACGGCCTGGGCGGCAGTGACGATGGCGCTGGACATGCAACCCGTACCGTACATGGTGAACTTGACGTTGGTGAGTTCCGGCATGTTCTTTAAGATCCATTCGGCGCTCAGCTTGGCGATCCCGTCCAGGGGATCCGCGGTTTGATTGTAGGCGTTGACCACGTCCATGGGGATGGTGTCGCCCTCCTGCCAGTGAGCCCCGGTAGTGGTCACAGGAACCAGGACCAAGCCGTCGACCTGGTCTGGGGAGACACCTGCATCCTCCATAGCTCTCCGGAGGGCCAGGATGCTCCAGGCACCCACGGTGGTCTCGGGTTTCCCGTCCCAGCGCCGGGTGGTGGGCGAGTGCCCGATACCGACGGCTGCTACCTTCCCCCGGTGTTCCCATATCCCCAATCCCTCGGTGGCTCGTTGCATGGAAGCTGGGGCATTCTGGGTGGTCATTGCTTACTCCTTTCTGAAAGCTTTTAAAATATGGAAAGATAATCGAGTCTAGCTTATTACCCGCCACTCCGGCACCTTTTGACCGTTGGCGGTTGCCTCGAACACCACCTCTACACTGGCTCCCACCGGGACCTCGTCCACCGGGGTTCCGGGGAGGTGGGAGTACATCTGGATACCCGGATCCTCATCCAGCATTATGACCGCCAGGTTGTATGGTAGATCCTCCTGGAGCATTCTGATTGGGCCATCGTATACCACTCCGTAGTTGTAAATCTTGCCCCGGCCACTCATTCCTTTCCATTCCAGGTTATCTCCTGAGCCGCATTGACTGCAGGCCGGCGCCGGCGGATGCTGGAGCCGGTTGCAGGCTTTACAATTCTGGATGACCAGCCGCCCCTCATTGGCGGCTTCCCAGAAAGGTTTCGTCAATTCATCGGGTACCACACCCTGCTTTACCATATTGTCCCTCCAGAATTGGTAGGCTCACGGCCGTAATTGACTGGCCGTAATTGAAATGAGGACCTGTGGTGGGTCAAAGATAGGCACATTTACGGCGAATGTCAAAGGACTGAACGGGAGTGAACAGCTAGGGTAGAGTATGCTCCGCCAGGCCTGGTTGCAGCGTGGCCACCCTGAGTGGCCGGTTCCGCCGGGACATTCGCTAATGTGGCAACTTGCCCTGGCTGACCCTTGCTTCTACAATGCATGCTAGGGCATGCCAGACCATGTTGGGATTGTCAGCCCGCTGATTTAGGGTTGGTTGAGCAGGCCAGCAGCGAGAGAGGTAACCATGAGCGAATACTTTCCCAGTCCACGGGAATGGGTGGCAGAGCAAGTTGAACTATATGAAGGAAGCGGTGGCACCGACGGATTGACGTTGCGCGACACGGGTCTGCCAGTGATTATTGTGACCAATCGAGGACGGAAGACCGGTGCGATTCGTAAGACCCCGTTGATGAGAGCCGTGGACGGAAACAGCTATATTCTCGTCGCATCTCAGGGTGGTGCGCCAAGAAATCCGCTATGGTATTACAACCTAAAGGCGGAACCGAACGTTGAAATTCGCGACGCGACCGAAGTCCACTCGATGCGGGTTCGGGAGGTAGTCGATTCAGTCGAAAGGCAGCGGCTGTGGGATATTGCGGTAGCAGCCTACCCTCCGTATCAAGAATACCAGGACAAAACCGATCGCGTCATCCCGGTCTTTATAGCAGAAGCGGCTGAGGGTTGAGGACTAGGCCGCGATTTCTGGTACCGAAGGTCGGATTCGAACCGACACGGGGTTGCCCCCACCGGTTTTTGAGTGCGATGTTCGGGGTGTTGTTCTATGCTTTTAAACACTGAATTAGAACAAACCGTCCGGCCAACCCGATCTGAATTCGTGCTCAAATGCCGTTTAGTGTTGGGTGATGGTGCGAAGTATGTTGTCAAAAATGTTGTCAAAATAACGTGACCAATATGTCTCTGGCAGGGGTTAATGCTGAAAGTGTTTACGGTGCCATTACTCCCCAACCTCCCTGGGTGATCCA
>JACZRM010000338.1 GCA_022576105.1 Chloroflexota bacterium
CGGTAGTCTTGCCGACGCCTCCCTTTCCGCTGTAGAAGCCAACTTTGGCCTTGATGCTGGAAAGGCGCTCAGTTATGTCCCTTTTTTGCTGCCAGCTGCGCTTGATCTGCTCCAGTCTGGCATTCTCCTGGGGGGTAGCCATTATTCCTCCGCTGGCATGACCAGCCGCCGAGGCGACGGGCCGAATTGGGCCCAGCCATTTATCTGGTCCGGCTAGGCCGGGCCGGGCTAGGCAATCATCACAAGACTTTTATATCCTGGGGGATTTTCCTTCGACAAGCTCAAGAAAACGGGCCGTGTTCTTCAGCGGACTTCTTACCCGTTGGTGCTGCGCCCTTGGGCAGACTCGGGACAGGCCCGTCGAAAACCTATTGAGACAGTTGCTAATACTACAGCAGCACTTATCAGGGATTGCCCTCGCCCCAACCTTCTCCCATAAGGAGAGGGAGCCAAGTTCCTTCCCCATCGAGGGGGAAGGTTAGGATGGGGGTGAAATGGTTTTTGGCAACTGCGACTGTGGCACTAATGATTTACGTGAACGGACGCTTCTCAACATTCCTACTACCGGGTTATAGAAACCACGGATTCGGAGGCCATGCAGGATAATTCAAACAGCCAATGGGGCAACCTGGCGCTGCTCCGTCTGGGGGCCTTCGGCTTTGGCCTGACTGGTTTCATCCTGGCTCTGGACACTGTAATTCTGCCCGTGCTGGTGCTGGGTCTGGTTCGCGAGGGAGCGGAAAACACCTTTATGGGGTTGGAACTGGTCCGCGAGGGAGCAAAAAATACACTTCTGGGACTGTTGGGGCTCAGTGGCTTGCTGGTAGCGGCCCTGGTGCAGCCGGTAGTGGGGTGGTACAGCGATCGCACCCGCTCCCCTTTGGGACGGCGAGTCCCCTACATGCTCTGGGGATGTATTTCCGTATCTTTGGGGTTGGTGGGCCTGGCGGCCGCGACCAACTACCTCTCTCTCTTCATAATGTGGGTCCTGATCCAGGCCAACGCCAGCATCGGCTTTGGCCCCTTCCAAGCATTGATCCGGGACCTGGTGCCGGTAAGCCGCATCGGGATTGCTTCCTCGCTGAAGATACTGGCCGACGCGACGGGCGGCGTGGTGCTCATCGCGTTGACCGGTACGCTAATGGGCAGATTCACCATTGAGGGAACTTCCTACTGGCTCTGGCTGGCCCTGGGTGCGGTGGGCGCTTCGCTGATTGTTACCGCGGTCATCAGCTCGTCGATAGTTGTGCCAAGGGAGAGGGCGGTCCAAGCGGCGGACCAGGATATTTGGCGCCGCCTCAGGTTAACCACCCGGCTGCATCCCCAGCTGGCCTGGTTCCTCCTTTCCAGGTATCTGATGATCGCCGCGACCTTTGTTTTTCCCACCTACGGGCTTTTCTTTCTGGACGACGTGGTAAAGGTTGCCAACCCGGCCCAAACCCTGGGACTTTTGATTGCGGCCGTTGGCGGAGCGGTGGTGTTGAGCATTTATCCGGCGGGCTGGTTGTCGGACCGAATCGGCCATAAACCCGTGGTACTGATGGGCGCCGTGGTTGCAGCTATCGGGCTGGCGGCCATGACCCAAGCCGAGGGACTGATGCAGGTGCTATTAATTGCCTGCTTTGCCGGAGCGGCGGTGGGAGTGGTGCTCACCGCCAACTGGGCTTTAGCCAACCAACTGGGCGCCGCTGGGCGGGAGGGACAGCACATTGGGCTGGTCAGCCTGGCGACCATTGGCGGAGCGGCCACGGCCAGTGTCGACATCGACTTCCCGATTGCTGAGGAGACCCTGTGTTGACTAATATCGAGCGCATGAGAGCTGGCGTCACGACAGCGCCGTTGATCTCCTCATGAATGCTTTCGACCAAGGCCACTGCTGACGCTACGATTGGCGAAGCGCTGGAGGTTCCACTGAAAACAAATGTATACCAAAGGTTGGCCCCTTCAGAGGAGTACAGATCACCATATCCAGTGGTTATGACGCCTGTTCCCCAACCCTGTAAATTCAGCCTGGAACCATAATTGGAAAACCCGAGGCGCGCGCGACTGATGTCGGTACCGTCGTAAAGTGAGGTTGGAAAACCTGCTCCGACCATGATGGCGCCGGAATCATTGGCTGGTAAGAACGGCCAGTGGCCTCCGTTGCCGGTTCTGTATTCGGGACCATCCAGGTTCTGAGAACC